>JBCCRV010000131.1:0-13138 GCA_039201085.1 Myxococcota bacterium
CTTGACCCCGTTTCCGGGGCGCTGCAGACATGCGAATATCGACGACGAGCCAGCCTGCTGCGCTTGGAGTTCAAGGCCTAAGAGAGTTCAATCGTCCACGGAGTCGGGGCAACTTCAGGTGTCCTTAGAGCCTCTAGAGTGGGTGTCCTTAAAGCCTCCTTTGTAGCTCTCTCGGGTTTTCTCCCTTAGAGCGTCGTCGCTCTAAACGTGGGTGTCCTTGGAGTGTCGTCTCGTCGTTGGAGTGTCCTGCCTTGGAGCCTCGTCCTTTCGTCGCTCTAAAGTGGGTGTCCTTAGAGCCTCTTAGAGCCTCCGCTTAGAGCTTCGCTTATTAGAACCTCGTTCGTTCGCGGCGACGACTCCGAAATGGTGTACGTCCCCTAAGGTTCAGCCTTGCTGCTACCCACCGTACCCGAAGCCTGGGAACCAATCGCCGTGCGTACCGATGGGGACGTGTGGCTGCGGAATCCAGATGCTCGCGGCCGGATCGCCGGCGAAGTCTTGGCCGTTTAGGATCACGAGCCGGGAGCGGTTTTGCTCGGGTTGGTAGCAGTAGCCGATGAGCCATCCGTCGTCTTCGTCCGTGCCGCCTGCACGCGGAATGAAGGTCAGTTCGGACGCCATGCCTCCGTCGAGCATTTGTGCTTCGGCTTTGCCCGTCGTTACGTCGAGTTTCACGGCGTGCTCAAACGACGGCGTGAGCGTGGCGGTCACGGTGTAGCCGTAACGGTAGGGGAGGCCCTGGACGAGCGGGCTGACCTTGGGGAAGTCGAGCGCGAGCTCGCTCACGCGGCTTTGCTTCGCGCGCGTTTCCGTGCCCTCCATGGGAAGTACCCAACGGTCGATGGTGGGGAGCGTGTCGCCGAGGGGACCGAAGATGTCGTTCTTTGCGGCGCGTTCGTAGCGGCTCACGTCGAGCACTACGCTGCCGTCTTCGGCGTCGTACGCGTTCATTGGGTGGTAGACGTAGCAAGGATCGACGTCGAACCATCGGACGTCGTCGCTCGTTCCATCCTTTGGCACGACGCCGACGCGTGAGGGCTTCGCGTCGGTCCACGTGATTGGAAGGGTGGTCTTCTCTGCCATCGCCGGGTCAAAGACGACGTTGAGGTCCAACACGATCGCATAGCGGGACGTGATGGCCATGTCGTGAATCTGCGTCGCACCCGTTAGCGGAAGCTTGATCGAATGCAGGCGTTCGCCCTCAGGCGAGATGCGAACGTAGAGCGCCTCTCCGGGAAGCGCGGGGCTGTAGACCACGCCGTGCGCCTCCTGCGTCTCGGGGCAGATCTTGTGATGGCCGGTGAATCCATACTGAAGCGCGCCGTCGAAGTCGCTTCGACGTACGGTGTCCAAACCATCGGTGAGCTCAACGGGGTTTGCGCCGCCTTCCACCGTCGCAAAGAGGCGGCCGCCGAAGATCGCCAAGTTGGTGTTGGGGGATGCATCGACGCCGTTTGCGATGGGTCCACCGGGATCTTCTTCGCCAAGCAGTTCGGGCGCGCGGCCGGCGCGCACCACGCGGCTACGGTACCACAGCGCGCGTCCGTCGGAAATGCGCACCCCATGCACCATGCCTTGCCCGCTGAAGTAGTGCATATGCGGCGGTATCGTTCCAAGAGCGTTGGGTCCGTTGCGGACGTAGAGCCCCTCGAGTTCGGGCGGGATCGTTCCTTCAACCTTCAGATCCAGGTGCGTGGATTCGGTGTCGGTGGGAAGGAGAGGGACTCGCCGGTAGCGTTCGTTGCTCATCGCCAAGGCATACAGGTTTCCGCTTAGCGGAAACCTGTGCGTGTTTGCAGCATGCCCAGCGCGTGCGTGCGCCACGGGGGCCAGGGGTGCGAATGCTAGGGAATTCGCGGCGCGGGCTGGCGTCTGATCGGGGAAGGGACGCGGGCGCCGCTTTCCGCGGGCGCGATTCGCTCTAGCGTTCGCTCACGCATGGACGATTGGAACGAAATCAAAACCGCGTTCGAGGTGGCCCGGCGTGGCACATTAAGCGGCGCCGCAACCGCCCTTGGCGTGCACCGTGCGACCGTGGTTCGGCACGTGGATTCGCTGGAAGAGAAGCTTGATACACGCCTCTTCGTGCGTCACGCGCAGGGGTATTCGCTGACCGATGCGGGAACGGAGCTCTTTCGCGTCGCAGGGGGTGTAGAAGAAGCGCTCCACGGGTTTCTCGCCCATTCGAAACGGCTGGCCTCCAAGCTCGATGGCGCGTTGACGATCACTTCGGTGGACGAAGTCACGCCCTGGCTTACGCCCGCCATGCTTTCGTTTCAGAAGGCGCACGCAGACGTACGGGTTCGCTACATCGCGAGTCCCCGGGTGTTTTGTTTGGAGGTTGTCGAGGCGCACGTCGCCGTGCGGATGGGCCCGAAGCCGCAAGATCTCGACCATGTGGTGAGGCCTTTCTTTACGATGCGCTTCGGCCTCTACGCGCACCGCGACTACGTGGAGCGCCATGGGCGGCCCGATTCGGAGGCGGCGCTCGCCGACCATCGCTTTGTGGGTTCCGACGATCCCGACGTTCGCGAGCCGTTCGATCGCTGGCTGCTCGAACAGGTTCCGCCGGAGCGTGTCGTCTTTCACTCCGCCCATCAGCGCACGCGCGCGGCGGCGATCTGCGCCGGCGTGGGGCTAGGTTTTTTGCTGACCGACTACGCAGAGGCGCGGGACGAACTCGTGGAGTTGATGGCGCCGAGGCCAGAATGGGAGGTACCCGTTTGGGTCGTCACGCATACGGACTTGCATCGCACACCCAAGGTGAAGGCCTTCATCGACCATTTACGGGAGCTTCCCCCACCAGTGCTCTAACACACGTTCCGGACATCTTCCGAGATGGGAACAGTCGCGCCGTACTCGACCGGTTGATCTCCACACAGCCATCAATGACGAGTAACACGTTGCGGTTTGATGATTAGACGTATGCATGTGTGTGGAGAACCCAAGTCCGTGTGGAGAACCCATACCGGGTGGATGGTTTGAAGACGTGTCTCCGCAAGGAGTGCGCCGTCCAGGAAGCGTCGAGATTTGGGACGGGTTGGTGGCGTCCGCCGACTTCCGCCGGCGGCCGCCAGGCCGCTCGTAAGTACTAGGCTTCTCTCCGTCCGACTGCGCCCGCCTACCCGGTTGAGTCCGCGGCGAGGTTTGAGTCCGCGGCGGGGTTCGAGTCTGCGGCGGGGTTCCTATGACTTGACTGCGTCCGCCTACCGGGTTGAGTCCGCGTCGTTGAGTCCGCGTCGTTCTGACTCGACTGCGTCCGCCTACCGGGTTGAGTCCGCGGCGTTCTGAGTCCGCGGCGTTCTCTCTGAGTCCGCGGCGTTGAGTCCGCGCGGCGGGGTTCTAGGAGGTCCACCGCGGTCTATCGTGGGAGGTCTGAGGTCTACCGTTGAGAGTGAGACGGGTCAGGGCGACCACATCAGCAGGAGGTCGGCGAGCAGTCCGAGCTCTGCTCGCATATCCTCGAAGTCGATCGCCTCGGGGCCCGCGTTGGGGGAGTTCTGTATCCACGGCCCGCTGATCAACTCCGCGGTGGGAATCGTGTCGGCGAATACCTTGGCTTCGCCGAACCGGCCGAGGCCCTCCGGCAAGGCGATGACGGCGCGCACGCCGCGCGACTCCACTCGCTCTTTGACCGAGTTGGCGTCCAGTGCCGCAGGGAGGCTCAGGGCGGTGAGCTCGAGCGCGCCGGTCGCTTCCACGCCGCCGGGCGTCGCCACGTACTCCCGTGCTCCGAGGTGCTCGAACGTTAGGACGCCGACGGCGCCGTCCCGCGTGGCGCGCTCGCGCGCGTCGATCGCCCCCAGCAGGCCTGAACGGTGCGCCGCGGCGAGCTCGAAGCGCAGCGTCCACGGGCGGCAGGCGCGCGGGCGGGCGGCGTACCAGCGCGCGAGGGCGATCATGGCGGCGCCGCCGTTTTCCTGAACGGCGTTCAGGGTGTCGGTGTGAGTCTCCACCACGAGCAGACCGCGCTCGCCGGGGACCTCGAAGACCAGCGAACGCGCCTCGAGCGCTTCGTCACGGCCGCGCACGATCAGCGTTGCGCTCGCTATATCATCCTCCATGAGGTGCGTGCGGAGGCGCGACGCTTCGGGAGCTGCGAGCATCACGGACGGGAAGCCGAGAAGGCTGGACTGCACCCAGATGCCGTCGACCATCGGGCCTGCTTCGGTGCGCAGCCAGATCACGCCCGGCGTGCGGCCCTGCGCGCTGAGCTGCCGCAGCTCGTTCTGAATGGGTCCACTCATCCACGGGCGCTGAACACGCGCCCCGGGAGCGAGCACGTCCTCCAAGAATCCGTCCGGGTCGTGTATGAAGTGCGCCGCGCTGACCAGCCCATCGGCGGGGATCGCGCCGATTGGGAGCTCCCGCACCAGGAGCCGGTCGACGGGCGGACTGCTCACTGGTTCCGGTGCGTAGACGAGCGGGAGGGTCACGCCATCGGTGAACGCCGTTCGGGGAATCGGACCCGCGAGCGGTACGTCGAAGGTCGTTCCCCCGGCCACAACCTCCAGCGACGCGCCGTCGATAGCCCGGTCGTCGATCGCATGACGCACGACCGTGGGTTCCACACCCGTGGCGTCCGTCATGCGGTTGGCGAGCCAGTCGACGTAGGCGTCGTGCTCGGCATCGCCCGAGCGGTTCGGACTGTGTGTGTCGATCACGTCCACCCATGCGCGCAGCTCCGCTTCGGACGCCAGAGCGTCGAGCGCCGGGAAGCCGGCGCACGCCCTCGCGTCGGCCACCACTGGTCGCCCGGAGTCCACGGGCGCGTCCGAGGACCGCGCGTCGGAACCGCACGCGCCGAGAAATAGCACCGCTAGGAATGGAACGGTGCGGCTCACGGCACACACCCCCGCTGCATTTCCTGGACGATGTTCGCGCCGCCAGCGGGGCTTCGCTGGACGGAGTGTCCGGCGTCGGCGATGACGCGCTGAGTGACGGCGACTCCGTTGGACCCGAAGAGGTCGGCGGCCGCGCGTCCCGATTGCGCGATCCCGAGGCAGTCACCGTCGCCCCACTGAAAGCTTGTTTCCGTCTGGAGGGCGAGTCGGTCGGCCGTGAGGCTTGCGAGCGAATCCGTGCGCAGCCGCTCGGAGTCGTTGGCGCTGCACGCGCCGTCGTGGAGCAGGTCGAGCGCGGCGACGAGCTCTCCCACATCACAGCGTACGGTGGAGCACGCCGTCGCGGGGTGGCTGGTGGTGGCGGACACGCAGTCCCACTCGCCAGTACAGGCGTGGTCGACCCGCGCGATCGGCCCACCCGAGAACATCGCGAACTGCACGCGCTCGTCCAGGCCGTACGCCGCGAGGGCGTAGCTTAGCTCTACGCTCCCGGCGCTGCTGCCGAGGGCGCACAAGGGCTCGTCTGCCGGGGTCTGTTCGGCGATGGCGTGCAGCAGGGTCGCGAACCGACAGCTCGCTCCGGTCAGGCCGGCTCCCTCGGCCCCGATGAACCACCCCCCGGTTTGATCCTGCCAAGCGCGTTCCACCGTGATGTACCCCGCGCTGCGAAGCTCCGTGAGGGTCCCCCACGGAACCGGATCCGCATGGGGTTCGGCGCCGCCCCAGAACGTCGCGCCGCGGTTGCCGCTGCCGAATACGATCACCCCCCTCGTGGACCGAGCGCGTTGCCCCTCCGAACCGCGACCCGCGTGGTGTCGACGTTCGGACACCGAATCTCGAAGACGGTGCAGGTGAACCCGTCGGGTGCCGAACATGGCCCGACTTCGGTGAGTTCGCCCAGCGTAGGTTCGCTCGGCGCCCTAGCGTCCTGAACCGCGCCTCCGTCCTGGGCACTCGAGCCTGCGTCCGCACGGGAGCCTGTGTCCAGGTGCGAGCTCGCGTCGAGCGGGGGCGCAGGGGGATCGTCGCACCCGACCCCGGCGCTCAAGAGGCACGACAGCATGCATCGAAGCATGAGAGCAGCTTAGCGAACGCCCCCCACCTGGATGGGTGCAATTGGACCCCCGCGAGAGACATCCAGTCCTGGAGAGCTCACCGAAGCGTTGGGGTGTAGTGCACACCTGTGAAACATGGCCACAGCGATTCGACGGAGCCGCCGCTCCGTTCCGGCCGAAGAGAGAGAAACCGCTTCGGCATGCGGATTGCTGACGCAGGTGCCTATGAAGGTTCGTTACGCCGCCGCTATTGTGCTTGTGCTGTCTTTGGCCTCGGCCGTTTCGGCCCAGAGCCGCCCGCCGCAGCTACTCGTGAGCGAACTACGGCTGCAACTGTCGTCGGACCTGCCGCCGTCGGAATGGGACACGGAACGCCCGCCGCGTGAGCGACGACGCGATGTGCGAACCCGGCGGACGGCGGCGCGATGGTTCACCACCCTTGGCGCCGGCATGGCCCTTGCGGGCAGCGTGAGCATGGCTACCTGGGGCCGAAGGTATTACTGCCATCCTGGGCCCGAGCGGACGGCGCGACGCCTCTCCGCCGCGAGCCTCGCCATCGGTCTTTCGACGACTATCATCGGCGCGATTCGACTGGCGCGACGCCACCGGGGCGCGCGACGCGCGGAGATCGTGCGGACCATATTTGGATCGCTCCTCTTCGCCGGCGTGCACTTCGGCACGCTTTCCGCGGCCAGTTTTGGAATCCACTTTTGCAGCACGTAGTTCGCCACCGCGACACTTGCGGCGGCGCGCCCTGGCGCTCATCGCCGCTCGGCGATGCGGAGCTTGGGTTCATGGTTTGAAGACGTTTACGGAGAACACGGCGATCAGGTTTGCGCCACGGCGTCTGTGGGTTCGCCTACCGGGTTGAGGTCTGGACGTCCGGCGGCGGTCTGGACGTCCGGCGGCGGTCTGGACGTCCGGCGGCGGTCTGGACGCCCGGCGATGGCGAACCGTACGCGACGAACCAACTCGCGCCCAGCTGCAGCATGCGTCTTGCAGGTCGCCTTTCAAACCTTCATGACGCAACGATGCTGCGAGCTCGTACGCTTTCTTTGCCCGTCGTCGTGGTGGTCGCTCTTGGATTCTCCGCCGGAGTCGCGGTCGCCCAAGACGCGCCGCAAAGGCTCGTTGGAAGTCTTCAGCCCCGGCCGAGGGTCGCGGACGTCGAAGGTGAATACACCCGTCTGTGCACCTACTCGGACTTGGATCTGACGGGCCTATACAGTGGGATCGCTCTGGAGCCGGGTGGAGACATGAGAGCGCAGGTAAACCTCAGACAGCGAGACTGGCGAGGGGAACTCGTGTTGGCGGCCCACGAAGGCTCCCTCGCGATTCGAGTCGAAGCGTCCGCTTCGGCGGGCGATATCGAAGGTTGGCTCGACGCAGGCGCCTTAGTGTTCGACGCACCACGCGAACTCGCGCCGGGGATTGAAGTGAGCCGCCTCTACCCAAGGCGAACCCAGTTCGTCTCGGTACAGGGCTCGCAGCTTCGCGTGCGCTTTCCATCGGATGCGACGCCGGAACCCTACGAAACCAGCTTCGCGTGTGGCGATCTCCGTCTACAAGGAGACTTGACGGCGCGCGTGGACCGTCGACCGCTCCGCCGACCCCGCATCCGACTTCACTCGCGGCCGAACGCCCGACGGCCACGGCGAATGACCTTGGACGAGCACACGCGCATCGTCGTCCTCGAAGAACAGGGTCGCTGGGCCCGCGTTCGTGTGCCTTATCAAGGTCTATGGTTCCTAGGCTGGGTGAGAGCTTCGGCGATTGGAGCGCCGTCCGCCGAGGAGAGTTCGGCGGGCTTTGGTGTTGGCGTCGGCGGAGATCGCTGGCGGTGTCCTTCGATGGACCTTCACGCGATCCGAGACGAATCCGCTCAACCGCCCGAGTATGTGCGAATTGGCCGCGTTCACCCCGTGGCGATGAGTCCCTACGGGTTCGAGGGCGACGTGCGCACCGGAGTTTCATGGTTCTTCCTCGGGGGCATCGTGTCGCTACCAATCGACGAAAGCGTGCGCTGCGAGCGGCGTCCAAGAAGAGCTACGGGCTTCGGTTGGTCCGGTTCGGGTATGGGTACGGGTGTGCGCACCGGCATGGGTACGGGCACGGCCCGATAAGCGCCGTCGTGTTGTGAACAGCTCGTGAAGCGAGCCGTGCTGACCACAAGGGAGACCTCTTCAGCCTGCTTCGCCAGCCTTCGCCTGCCGAACGTCTCATGCCCGGCCAGTTGTCACGAGCCCGGTACAGGGTTGATGGTTTGAAGACGTTTACAGAACAAGGCGATCAGGTTTGCGTCACGGCGTCGGGAAGATCGATGTGAAGTCTCGCGCAATCACACCAGCTTTCTCGCACCCGGAGCACGGCCTCGGCTTCCGCATCGGTGGCCCGCAAAACCGTTTCGAGATGGTCGTACGTCGTTTCGGCGTCACGGCATTCAGACTGCGCCGCTTCGAGCGCGGGCCCCTCGACGACCCTCCATGACGCCCAGGGCGTGGGACAGTTCGGATTGGACAGGAGCGGCAGCGTTTTCCACTCTGGTGCTTCGAAAGGTTCACCCGCACGGAGCACCAAAGCGCAGCCGGAGCTCGGAACAAACGGACCGACCATGGCAGTGAGTAGGTCCAAGAGACCCAACGCCGAGCAAAATGCATCTTGCGCGAGCCCCGCAGGTCGGCCCGCCATCGGCCCGTTTGAAATCACCTGATCGGCGCGGGTGAAGGCTGCGCTCGCGTTCCCAGAAGAATCGAAGCGTGCCGTGGTGAGTGCGTTTACTGGACCGAGTTCACTCAGTGCGATTCCGAGCGGCGAAGGTTGAAGCTCGGCGGGGTCGCTGAAGCGGAGGTCTGCAGCCCAAGACACGTCGACCGGGCGCGGGCCGTCCCAGACAGGTGCATCCCAGGGGTCACTCGCGAGTGCAGCCAGGGAGGGAGCTCCCAACGCCACGAACTCAGAGGAATCCAGGGCCTGCTCGACGGCCAGCCATTGCTCCGCCTGCTCATGTCCGCTCCTTGCCAATCGTGCTCCACGAGGTCACGCATTTCCACCCCAAGCGTGATGGGCCGCGAACGCGGCACGCTGCATTCCGGGTGTCACAGAGTTTTCGGACGTTTGTCTCACCCAAACCCTAGGCCGGGGTGTTCCCTTCTTTCGTTCGTTCTCGCTTCCTTCGAACTGTGAAGCCGCCGATAAGCTGGCGCGTTGCTTGCTTCTCGGCGACGAGCATGAGTGAAAGCAGGCATCATCACCGACCCTATTTGAAGCGCAATGCCAGGCGTGGTGCAGGCTCTAGAGACACGGTGATGCGATCCCCGAAGGGGCGGGCGCAGCTACGTTGCTTGACGGTTCTCGTGCCGCTTCTCTTGGTTGCTTGCGGCGCTTCGCCGCTGGGTCTCCAAGCGGCCGAGATGACAACCGCACCCGTCGTCGAAGGTCCGTACGTAGGTCCAGCTCCCGATGACGGAGTCGTACGCTACCGAGTGCCCGTCACCGCAGCTCAGCCAACCATCGGTTTCGACACAGCTCCCGTCACAGTGGTCGTATTCGCCGATTTTCGCTGTCCAATCTCCTTGCAAGTCCCGTCGACCCTCGAGCGGATAACAGCGCGCTACGGCGAAGACATTCGAATCGTCTGGCGCCACTTTCCGCTTGCGTTCCTGGAGTACGACCGCGCCGCCGCATCTCTAGCGACAGCGGCGTTTCGATACTTTGGCCACGAGGGCTTCTGGGATGCTCAACGCGTGTTCTTTTCACACGAAGGAGACTTAGGATACCGGGTGCTTGAGCAGGATGGGCTTCAGCTTGGTCTAAGCGAAGCGGCAATCACAGCGTCGTTCTATGGCGTCCACAATGAAGCCATCGAAGCGGATCTCGCGCTCGCTGCGCGCGTGGGTGTTCGGGGTACGCCAACGTTCTTCATCAACGGCGAGCGGATTCCGGGTAACCCGTCCGAGGAGGTCCTTGCGTCCGCTATCGAGCGTGCCAGGAACGCGGCGGACTTTGTCTACGAATACGGTGCGCGCGATGCGTACGAGGCGCTAATGGTTCATGCGCAACCCGAGGACCGCGAATCGGCAGCACCTCCGACTTCCACGTCGGACGAGTCGACGTGTGAGCAAAGGCCACCACCGCCGGAGATGTCATTCGTTATAACCGAGTCGCCGCGCCCCGATCACGACTTCGGTATCCTGGAACCAACCTCGGCACCGTTTCGAGGCTCGCCGACGCCGCAGATCGTGGTTCAGGTCTTCAGCGGCTTTCACTGCGCGCCCTGTCGGCCCGCGCGAGCTATATTGGACGAGCTCGTCGTCGAGTTCGGCGAGCGCGTGAAGTTTGTTTTCCGACACTACCCTCGCCTCGATGGACGACTTGCCGCGGAAGCGAGCGTGGAGGTCTTTGAGCAAGTCGGGAACGCTGGGTTCTGGCGGTTTCACGACCTGCTGTTCGATGGGCCATCAGTCCATGCGCGCTCGGAGCTTGAGCGACGTGCGGCGCAGGTTGATGGACTGGATCTTTCCCGCCTTCGACAAGCCCTAGACCGCGGAACGCATACGCGGAAGGTACAGCGTGACATCGATGAACTCGCGTTCTCCGGCGTCCGAGGCCAATCACCGATCTTTATTGTGAACGGTCGGCATCCGCAGGGCGCTCCGACAATAGCGACACTGCGGCGGGCCATCCTTCGCGAGCTCGCGCGTTAGGGCGAATAGGCGAAGAATTGTGCGGAGCGAACAAGAAACATCCCTGCCGGGGCGGTTCTGGCAAAGATGATTCAGGAGCGAGGCGCTCGACGAGAGCGTGCTTCTCACGCGCGCGGCCTATGTTGACCTGAGCCTGGTTCGCCGGGGTGAATGTATATCGCTGGAAGACGAGGAGTGAACATCGATCGGCAAGCGACACCACCTCGCTCGCGCTCCGGCGCGGATGGCCGAACGGAGGGACAAACGTCGCTAGTCACAAACGCTGACGGCGTACGTGCAGAGACTCGAGTTCGGCTGGATGCTTGCGGGTCGATCGCACGACCATTCGACACCATCCGACCCGTCGAGATCTGCGTACCCCACCGTCGCCGCCGCGCCGTCTTCGCGGGTGTCACCGTACACGAAGACCATGTCCTCTCCACCTTCATAGAGCACCGCCTGCATCAACCAGTTTTGCGTGTCGTCGGTGCCGAAATGAAAGGCGTCCCACTGAATGATGTTGCACCCACGGGAAGGTTCGAACTCGTGGGGGCGAGGGCAGAGGGCGAAGTACTCCTGGTAGATCGCGTTGGCTCGAAGGTCGTCGTGGTAAACAAACAAGCGGACGCCTCGACCAGGGAGGCCGCCGACGATTCCGCAGCGGTTCGAAAAGCTGGACCCTACGCGGAGGTCCGACGACAAGCGCCCGTTCGAGTCCACAAGGATGGACGGCATCGGTTCTCCGAAGAACGTAAAGCCCGTACCTCCCAGGGCGATCGAGGTGTCGGTGTCGTCGCCGGCCCCGAACTCCGTTCCCGTAGCGGAGATGTCGATCACCGTATGAGCGCACCGCATTGGATCGACAGCGCTGCTGTAGGTTTCATGGCCGAAGCGGTCCTGTCCGAGGCAGCCCGGGACGCTTGAACACGACGGCTCGACGGCGCAGGTCCCTCCGAGGCCCGCGCAGAGGCGGTCTGTGGGTACTTGCCGAAAGCTATCGGTGCCTTCGTCGCACGCGGCCACGGTGCACGTGATCCCGTCATCGGGCGGCATCGGTGGAACTCCCCGAAGGCACCGCCCCATTTCGCAGCGTTCGTCCCCGTTGCAGAAGAGTCCGTCGTCGCAGTCTGACGGGCTTTCGCACTCAAAGACGCATCCGGCGCGCGCGTTGCAAATCTCGCCGTCGTCGCATCGCGCAGTCTCCGGAAAAGCGCGGCACTCATCGGCGTCCTCATCACAGCGATCGGCCGTGCACTCGACGCCGTCGTTGCAGACCACGGCCCGACCTGATGCGCATGTGCCCCGGTCGCATTGCTCGAATCCGTTGCA
This sequence comes from Myxococcota bacterium, assembly GCA_039201085.1. GTDB lineage: Bacteria > Myxococcota_A > Polyangia > Polyangiales > Houyiibacteriaceae > JBCCRV01. Next base: position 11,911 of record JBCCRV010000131.1, read on the forward strand.
GAAGAGGCCATCGTCGCAGTCGCTGTCAAATGTGCACTCGGGAATGCACCCGAGCCGAGCGCTGCAGGTTTCGTTGTCCGCGCAGCCTTCATCGTTCGGAAGGCTCTGACAAGAGCGCGTTCGCTCGTCGCAAACGTCCTCGGTGCAGACGATGCCGTCGTCGCAGCTGGGCGGCACCCCTGGAAGACAAGCGCCACCCTGACAGCTTTCTTGGCCATTGCAGAACACGCCGTCCGCACAGTCAGCGTCCCCTTCGCATTCGGATTGGCATCCCATCAAGGAACAGGTTTCGCCCGGGCTGCAGAGGGTTGAGTCCGCTACATGACGACAGCCATCGATCTCCATGGCGCACACATCGACCGTGCAGCGAACGCCGTCGTCGCACGCCGGTGGGGCACCCGCGATACACCGCCCCTCCTCGCAAGTCTCTTCGCCGCTGCAGAAGAGGCCATCCGTGCATTCCTCGTCCAACTCGCACTCGCCCACGAATGCGTCGCGACCATTGGCGATGTCTTCACGGGTGGCGTCGCCGTCAACGGCCGCGTCACCACGCCCCGGATTGGGGGCGAGTGAAGACTTCGCGCAGGCGCCGCAGAGAAATACGCAGAAGACGAGTCTCGTCATCGAATACATCTACCCCCGAGAACGCCGAACAACAACCGCAGCGGACCTGCAGTGAGTAGATGATAAAAGCGCGTACCTACGCGCTCAGGCCCCGACCAAGCTGCTTCATCCGAACGTCGTTGCGTCTCTCAGGCCAGACTGCGTCCACGCGCTCTAACGACCTCTGCCAAACGCGGGTACCCGCGTTTCGTCCTTCTGGCGGAAATCCACCGAGCTCGGGACGAAGAACCATCTTCGAATGACCGTAGCATGCTCGGTGAAACGCTGGACGCGCGAGAACGCCTCCGGTCTTCCGCGTGGTCACGTCTCTTCGCGAGCCGCCGGAACCTCCAGCTCGGCAAACGCGAGGGCCGGCGCGATTCGCTCGCGGAGCTCAGCGTCCACGCTTCCCCAGTTTTGGCCGTCGCTTAGTGCGTGCTCCAGGGCGGGGTCGACTTCGTCGACGCGTACCCGGTAGGAGCCGCGTCCAAGTCCTGCACGAAGAAGCAGCCTCGCGTGCGCCGCCTTTCGAACCCTCACTGCTTCGGCGAAATGGCGCGCCGCGTCGTCGGTGGCGAAGCGAAGGACCAGCGGAGGCTCGGGCGTATTCACGTGCAGGCGAAGC
>JBCCRV010000132.1:0-13125 GCA_039201085.1 Myxococcota bacterium
CGCTCGGCGCGCGCCTTGCGCCGCAGGGCCACCCAGCGTTCAAGCCGGTCGGTCAGCCGCTCGATGCGTTCGGCGATCGGCGTCATCGCCGATTCGGTGCCGCGACGGCCGCCGAAGACGACGGGGCCCGTGGCTCCGTCTAGCTCGGGAATGGCCACCATGAGCGTCGCCTCAAGGGGCGTAAGGCCGCGCGCGGAACGCTCCCACTGCTCGACCGTTTGAAACTCGAGGGGCTGGGCCGTTAGGTATGGCACGTCGAGGCTCGCGAGCGTTTCTTCGGCGGCGCTGACATCGCTGAAGGCCGGACCGCCGACGAGCGAAAAGCCCGTCAGCGAGAGCACAGCGTCGACGACGACGGCGCCCTTTCCATCGCGGAAGAACGCGTCGATGGCCGGGCGCGCATCGAGGCCCGGCGCAAAGATCGGAATGACGCGCAGGTCGCGCGCTTCGAGGGCGGCGATGACGGCGTCGTAGTGGGCCGTATCTTCGGCAAGCAGGTACGAGCGAAGCAGGATCAGGCCAACGGTACCGCGCGCTCCGGAGCGCTCCGGCAGGTCGCGAAGCGCCTCGCTCATGCGGCCGTCGATCGCCGGGTGATAGACGCCCGTTTCCGGGTAGCGCCGCGGGGCGGCGGCCTTCTTCACCCGTCGCTTCAGCTCCGAACGCGGGCCGCTCGCATAGCGGCCGATCAGCATACGGAAGAGATCGGCGAAGTTGTCGGACGAACCGGAAAGCCAGTAAGAGAGCGTCAGCAAGTACGCTCGCAAGTCCTGCGCCTTGCCGGGCACGAGCTTCAGCACTTTCGGCAGACGACGAAGCAGACCGAGCTTCGGATTCGACGGCGCCTTTCCGGGCTCGCGCTTCGGCCGCAGCTTCGAGAGCAAGGACTGGCCCTCTTCGGACGCATCCATGCTGAGCCGGCCCATACGCGTCAGCTGCACGACCTCCGGCGCGCTCATCGCGCAGATCATGGCGTCGCAGTGATCGCGCCTCGCCTGAAGGGCCGGCAGTACGGCGCGAATGTGCTCGTCGATGAAGAGCATATTCGCAAAGATCAGGTCGGCCTGCGCAATGTCCGCGCGGCACGCGTCGAGGCGTGCGGCGTCGCGAAAGTCCGTCGCAGCATGAAAAGCAAGCTCGAGCTCCGGCAGCTCGCCCCTGAGGGTCACGCGCGCGCGATCGACGGCCGCACGCACGTGCGGATCGAGCGTTAGAAGCACGACCTTCATGGGGCCCCACCCTTCGCGAGCACGGCGGCCTGGCGCGCAGGCCCCCCCGCGACCGCCCTATCGGCCTTGGAAGTGCGCCTTCGCCTCATAGAGGGTCTCCAAGGTGACGGGGCTCAGCCCGCGCTCGCGCGCGAACGCTTCGGTGTTGCGACGGGCCTTGCCGCGGACGAAAAACGGGATCTTCTTCAGCTCGCGCTGGGCATCGTGTGTCCATTGAATCTCGATGGACGCGGCGAGGGGGGCGGACGGCGGCTTCGCGGACGCCGGCTTGGGCGAACTGTGGCGGACTTCACTTCGATGGTCGTTGGCGTTGGCCTCCACGGCTTCGGCGACGCGCGCTTGCTTCGCCTCCGGGGCGTGTCCGAGGTGCGACGGGGCCGCGCCGTTCACAAACTCAAAGTCCTCCCGGAACATGCCGAGGAGGTGCTCCTCGAGACCCATCATCAGTGGATGCACCCACGTGTCGAAGAGCACGTTGGCGCCTTCAAAGCCCATTTGCGGCGAGTAGCGCGCAGGGTAGTCATGCACATGCGCCGGTGAGCTGATCACGGCGCAGGGCACGCCCAAGCGCTTGGCCACATGGCGCTCCATCTGTGTACCGAGCACGAGCTCCGGCCGAAGCTCCTCCATCTGCTCTTCGACTTCCAAGTGGTCGTCGCTGATGATCGCCTGAAGGCCGAGGGCCTTCGCCGCTTTGCGCACGTCGCGCGCCTGCTCGCGGCTGTAGCTGCCGAGGCCGACCACCTCAAAGCCGAGCTCTTCGGTGGCGACGCGCGCCGCGGCGATCGCATGGGTGGCGTCGCCAAAAATGAAGACGCGCTTCCCGGTGAGGTAGGTCGAATCGACGGAGCGCGAGTACCACGGCAAACGGCCGGCATTCGAAAGCACGTCCGCCACGACATCCGCCGACGTGGCGGCGAGCTCGGCGACCTGCCGAATGAACTCGCGGGTGCCCCCGACGCCGATGGGCGTGGCCGCGACCGTCGGCTGGCCGTGCGCCTTCTGAAGCCAGCGGGCCGTGGGCTCGGCGATTTCGCCGTAGAGCGACACGTTGAAGTCCGCGTCGCGCAGGCGCGCCAGATCCGCGGGCGACGCATCGAGGGGCGCGGTCACGTTCACGTCCACGCCGAGCTGACCCAAAAGACGCGTGATCTCGAGCACATCGTCGCGGTGACGAAAGCCCAGCGCCGTGGGCCCAAGGAGGTTGCAGCTGCGACGCCCCACGGCCGACCGCTCGACGGGCTCGGCCGGGCAGCAGGCGCGCACGAGGCGGTAGAACGTTTCACCGGCGCCCCAGTTTTCCTTGCGCTGGTATGCTGAAAGCTCCAGCGGCACGACGGGAATCGGCAGGCCCAGGGCCGCGCCGAGGCCCGAAGGATCGTCCTGAATGAGCTCCGCCGTGCAGGACGCACCGACGAGCATGACCTTCGGCCGGTAGCGCTCGTAGGCGTCGAGCGCCGCACGCTTGAAGAGCTCGGCCGTGTCGCCGCCGAGATCACGCGCCTGAAAGGTCGTGTAGGTCACGGGCGGGCGCTCGGCCCGCCGCTCGATCATCGTAAAGAGCAGGTCCGCATACGTGTCGCCCTGGGGCGCGTGCAGCACGAAGTGCACGTCTTTCATGGCCGTGGCGACGCGCATCGCGCCGACGTGGGGCGGGCCCTCGTAGGTCCAAACGGAGAGCTTCATACGGCCAGCCTTTCCCGACGTACGAAGGGCCGGGCGAAGAGCTCGGCGAGATCGGCGGCCTGCTCGTAGCCGTGCACGGGCGTGAAGACGAGCTCGATCGACCATTTCGTGAGCCGACCTTCGGCTTCGAGCGGGTTGGCGAGGCCGAGGCCGCAGACGACCACGTCCGGATTGTCGGCGCGGCAGCGATCGAGCTGGCGGTCCACATCTTGGCCTTCGGAAAGGCGCGCCGATGCGGGAAGGAGCGGCAGCTCATGGTCGAGGTGCTCGCGATGCAAGTAGGGCGTGCCGACTTCCGTGAGCTCCATGCCCAGTTCGCGGTGAAGAAAGCGCGCGAGCGGCACCTCCAGCTGCGAATCGGGGAAGAAGAAGATACGCTTGCCTTCGAGCCGCGCGCGCTGACGATCCAAGGCCGCCCGTGCGCGCGTTTCCGCCGAAACAACGACGGCCTGGAGCCGCGCCTCGCTCACGCCAAAGGCCGCGCAAGCCGCCGAAAGCCAGCCGCGCGTGCCCTCAACGCCGAAGGGAAAGGGCGCCGGAATTCGCGCCGCGCCCCGTTCATCGAGAGCCCGGGCCGTGTCGCCCAAGAAGGGCTGGGCGAGCAGGTACTTGGTTCCCGCGGCGATCGGCATGACCGCGTCGCGGCGATCCGGCAGAAAGCGCACGGGTATCTCGAGGCGCTCGAAGATGCGGCGAAACTGGTCTTCGACCACGTCGGGCAGGGCGCCGACAACGCAAAGCTCGTCGGCGCGCGCCGGCGTTCCTTCGGCGCCACGTACAAGGGCCGCCAGACACGCGTCTTCGCCCTGCGTGAAGGTCGTTTCAATGCCGCTGCCCGAGTAGCTGAGCACGCGAGCCTTGTGCTGCGCCGAAAGGCGACGGGCCGTGCGCGCCAGGTCGAGCTTGATCACCTCGGACGGACACGAGCCAACCAAAAAGAGCGTTTCGATCTCGGGGCGCCGCTTCAGCAAACGGACCACGACGCGGTCGAGCTCTTCGTTCGCGTCGGCCAGGCCCGCCAGATCTTTCTCTTCGAGAATGGCCGTCGCAAAACGCGGTTCGGCAAAGATCATGACGCCCGCCGCCGACTGGAGCAGGTGGGCGCAGGTCCGCGATCCGACCACGAGGAAGAACGCGTTCTGAATCTTACGGTGCAGCCAAACGATGCCCGTAAGGCCGCAGAACACTTCGTGCTGACCGCGCTCCTTGAGCACATGGAGCGAGCGCGTGGGCTGAGCGAGGCTCATGAAACGCCCTCGCTGAGGCCCGCGTCGAGCGCATCGCTGAGCGCCGCCTGGTTCGCGCCCTGCAGGCGCGCGGCGCGCAGCTTCAGCAGAAACTGGCCGGCGTTGATCACGTACGTGCCGTAGGCGGCAAGGGCGAGCAAGAGCTGGCCGCGCGTGCCCAAGGCGCCCGTCGCCAGCGCCACGAGGTAGGCCGTGTGAAGGGCCAGCACGAGCATGCTGAAGACGTCTTCCCAATAGAAGGCTTCGGCGAAGAGGTACTGGCCGAAGACGCGCTTCTCCCAAATCGCGCCGGTGACCATGATGGTGTACAGGAGCGCCGTCTTGATCACGATCGATACATGGGCGGCGACTTCGCCTTGGTCGGTCATTAGGGTGCGCAGGACGAGCGCGACGCTGATGATGAACGCCAGAAACTGTAAAGGAGCCAAGACACCCTGGACGAGGGTCCAAGGCGTTTCGTCGCGACGCCGGCGCTGTTCCGGCGTATACAGGGGCAATTGCCTGGCGGGGTCGCGAGACATCGGACCTAATCTGCCCGGGCGATCCCCAATGTGTCAAGTCGATTTGACGTCCAATTGCCTTTACGCTTGCCGCGTCTCGTGATAATTCACGGAGATGACGGCGGAACGTTTGCCTTCACAGTCGGCCTTGCCTTCGGCACGGACGGACCCTGCGGGTCCCGATATGGCCGTCCGTCCGCAGGCGCTGTCGCCCGCGGTCGCGGCCCGTAGCCCCGCAGTCCCGACGGCGGACGCCCGAGTTCCGAGCCTTTCGGCGTCCTTGGAGCTGCTCAAACCGGTCACCTGGTTTGCGCCGATGTGGGCCTTAGCCTGCGGCGTCGTGTCGGCGGGCGTTCCAATTCGCGAAAACTGGATTTCCGTCGTCGGCACGATCCTGCTCGCCGGTCCGCTCGTTTGCGGCACCAGCCAAGCCGCCAACGACTGGTTCGATCGGCATGTGGATGCGATCAACGAGCCAAACCGACCCATCCCATCAGGGCGCATCCCCGGCCGTTGGGGCTTGATGATCGCGCTGGGCTGGACGGCCCTTTCGCTCTTGGTCGCCGCCTTCTTGGGCGTTTGGGTCTTCGCCGCCGCGCTCGTCGGTCTGGCACTCGCCTGGGCCTACAGCGCGCCGCCGTTTCGGCTGAAGCTCAACGGCTGGTTCGGCAACGCCGCCGTCGGCCTTTGCTACGAGGGCCTTCCCTGGTTCACCGGCGCCGCGGCACTCACGCTGACCCGTCCACACGCCGATTCAATCCTCCTCGCGCTCCTCTACAGCGCCGGCGCCTTCGGCATCATGATCCTCAACGACTTCAAGGCGATCGAAGGCGACCGCGAGCTCGGCATTCGCACCTTGCCCGTGCAGCTGGGCGTGCGCCCGGCGGCGATCTTTGCGTGCTTTGCCATGGCCTTGCCGCAGGTCGCCGTGGTGGCGCTTTTGATGGCCCGCGGCGACGACGCCTACGCGGCGGTGGTCGGCGGCCTACTGCTTTCGCAGATTGCCATGATGCCTGGTTTGGTGCAGTCGCCGCGCAGCCACGCGCCCTTCTACAACGCCACCGGCACGACGTGCTTCGTGCTCGGCATGATGGCGAGCGCGATCGCCGTGGGCGGCGGCATCGAACGCTTCTTCTGAAGCACGAGCTTTCGCGCCCTGCCTAAGTGAATTCAGGCAGCGCGCCCATCCCCGAGGAAGACCATGAGCACAAGCGAGATCTACGACGCGGTGGTCGTCGGCGGCGGCCCGTCCGGCGCCACGTCGGCCCACGTTCTGGCGCGCCACGGTAAGCGCGTTGCCCTGATCGACCGCGCCGGACGCATCAAGCCCTGCGGCGGCGCGATCCCGCCGCGCCTCATTCGCGACTACGGCATTCCCGAATCGCTCCTCTGCGCCCGCATCTCCTCGGCCCGCATGGTCGCACCGAGCGAGCGTACGGTGGACATGCCGATCGACGGCGGCTTCGTCGGCATGGTCGACCGCGAAGTCTTCGACGAATACCTGCGTTGGCGCGCCGACGCTTGCGGCGCCGAGCGCATCACGGGCACCTACCTGCGCTGCACGCGCGACGACTCCGAAGGCGTCACCGTGCACTACAAGGAAAAGGAAAGCGGCGAAGAACTCGCGCTCCGCACACGCCTCGTCATCGGCGCCGACGGCGCACTCTCCAAGGTGGCAAAGCAGGAGATGGAAGAGCCCCATCCCAAGTATGTCTTCGCGTACCACGAAGTGCTCGAAGCACCCGAGCCCGGCGCCGCCGAGAGCTACGACGGCGCCCGCTGCGACGTCATCTACCAAGGCAAAGTCAGCCCCGATTTCTACGGCTGGGTCTTTCCCCACGGCAGCAAGGTCAGTGTAGGCGCCGGCAGCGCCGAGCAGGGCTTTTCGATTCGCCAGTCCGTGACGGACCTGCGAAAGGCCAGCGGGCTGGCGGACGTAAAGCTCGTGCGCCGCGAAGGCGCGCCAATTCCCATGAAGCCGCGTAAACGCTGGGACAACGGCCGTGACATCCTGCTGGCTGGCGACGCCGCCGGCGTGGTGGCCCCCGCCTCCGGCGAAGGCATCTACTACGCCATGGTCGGCGGCGACCTCGCCGCCCTTGCGGGCTTGGAGTTTCTCGCCACGGGCGACGCGCGCGCCCTCAAGCTTGCGCGCAAGCACTTCATGAAGTCGCACGGCCGCGTCTTTTGGATTCTCGGCATCATGCAGCACTTCTGGTACTCAAACGACAAGCGCCGCGAGCGCTTTGTCAGCATGTGCAACGACCCAGACGTGCAGGAGCTCACCTGGCAGGCCTACATGAACAAGCGTCTCGTGCGCGCCAAGCCCGCCGCCCACATGCGCATCTTCTTCAAAGACATGGCCCACCTCCTCGGCCTCGCCCGCACCTGAACAGCCGCCCGCACCTGAACAGCAAGTCGCTTCCCGCGCGCTGTCGTCGTGGTGCAAGATACGAGAGCGACAGGGCACCCATCTGAAGGGACCGAGGGGAATGCCTTAGCTCCAGCGACGCGCTCCACGCGCAGTTCCAAGGGGCGCGCCTTACGCGACCTTGATTGCGGCGTCCGCCGCGCTCTCGTCGCTGGGAAGCGCCAGGGGAATCGTCTGCTCCGGTTTCTTCTTTCGCGGCCGACGCGGCTTCTTCTTCGCCGGGCGCTCCTCCAGCTCGAGCGCATCGACGCAAGCGAGGAGGGCTTCGTCTTCGCTCGCGTAGATCCGTGCGTAGCGTTGCGCAAGAATCGCTGCTTTGATGAGCGCATCCTCGTGGCTTTCGCGCACACGATTCGCAGCATCGAGGGCTTCTTCGCAAGCAGCGACCTCCTCCCGAGCCCGGTCGACGGCGGCCCGCAGCTCGGTGAGTACTTCGCGGTCCACACCCGGAAAACTGACGTCCGAGAGCTGGTCATCGAAGAGCGATGAGAGGCCATCGATCGCTTGGGCAATACGACTGTTCATATGTTCAGTTATCGCGCGATCCGCCGCGGAGGTCAAGCGTGTTTTCGGTTGGTCTTCCCGGGTCGACCGACGGATCAACGGGCTTCCGATGAAAGCGCACGAAGGCTGTTCCGCAGCCACGCCAGGTACAGTCTGCAGACCGCATCCGCCGACCGTCTGCGCCGATCAGCGGACGAATGCCGCCCTGCTCGGCGCCGGCGTCGAACCAGACATGACCGGCTTCTCGTCCGCTGACGATCAGCCAGGGCGCAACCGCGATGGCAAATCGGCAGCGCACCAAACTGAGTGTACCAATATGCTTGCTCCATCGTAGACTACGAACTCGGCGTGTGCGCCGCCCGGGTTCGGCGGTGAAGATCGAATAGATGGGCCGGCAGCGACGCCCCGAGCAAGCCCAGCGTGATGAGCGGATTCATGCCGGCCCAGGCGGTGCGCAGAGCAGCCAGCAGCAGGGCGCCGGCGAGGAGCTGGCCGAAGATGTCGGGAAGGGCGAGGCCACCACCTCGAAAGCGGCGGTACGCGATCAGTCCCAGCGTTTCGAAGGCGACGGCGCCGAGGGCGAGATCGACGGCCCAAAGGGGAGGCGCGTGCATGGGTCGACGCTACCCGCGATAGAGCGGGTCGTCGACGTCTCACGCCGCTGGGGCTTTCGCGATAGGCTCCGACTACGGAACGTGTCACGATAGGCCGCCGGCGCGGCGTCTCCGGCGTTCGGTAGGCACGTGCAAGCAGGTTGGTACTACTGTCAGGGAGACCCCGCCGGCACCGTTCGATATTGGAACGGCCACCAATGGGCGAGCGAACCGCAGTTCGCCCAGCAGTTCGCCCAGCAACGGCACGAAGCTCAGCCGCCCGGCGGAGCCCATGCGGACCCGATGCTGCGCATCGCGGCTCGACTGCTCGACGCCGTGATCGTCTTTTTTGCTCTCTACGCCGTCGGTACGGTCATTAGCGCAGTGGCGGCGGAGCACGCCTTCGACAGCGTTCGTTCACGGGGCTTCGCCGGCATCTTCGAAGCCGTCGACGGCTTCGGCTGGGCGGCGTTCGCCTCGGCGATCACCGGCGTGGTTGGCTCGGCGACGTACGAGATCGGCTTCACGATCACCAAAGGCGCTACGCCAGGGAAGTTGCTCTTCGGCTTCTACGTGGTGGACCAGGAAGGTCGAACGCCACTGAACGCTGCCGTCGCCACGGTGCGGTGGCTGCCGTTTGGAATCCTTATGCTCATTGCTCGCCTGCCCATCGTGGCGATCATCGGCGCCTTTGCCCTCTTGGTGCTCTCCGTCGCGGGGCTCGTGATGATCCTCGCCTCGCCGAAGCGCCAAGCGCCCTGGGATATGCTGGCGAAGACCCACGTCGTTCATCGCCCTTAGCAGCATCCGAAGGAGGCGTTCCGACGCGGCTCAGGAACCGGTGCACTGGGCGCCGCTCATGTGCGCCACCGGCGGCTCGGCGGTGGACGCGACGATCGAACCGGAGCCGCTGAAGTTCGGGCAGCGGTACGTCAGGCGGACCGTCGCTTCGCTCTTTCGAACGCCCGCCACGCGAAGGAAGCGCTGCGGACCCTCCAAGGTCGCTTCAAACTCGCACGGGCCAGACGAAGCGGACACTTCCACGGCGAGAAGCTCCGGCTCAGGCGCATCCGCATGCTGCGACGCCACCTCAAATTCGAACGCCCGCGCGTCGTTCGTCGGGTCGACCATGGCGCATCGCGTGGCCTGCGACACCGTCGCCATGCGACCGCGCTCGCGAACGCCCAGCTCAACGCGGCCGACTTCGAGGAGCGAACGCATCGGTCCAAGGGGCGACGGTTCGTCGCACCCCGCGAGCGCGGCAAGGAGCGAAAGCATGATCAAAAGTGCGTAGGAACGGTTCATGGTCAGTGAGGTCCGTTGGCGGAGCATACACGCGTCGGCGCTGCGCGACCGTGCTGTGGCGCGAGAGATGCGCTTCGGTGCAAGCCGCTCGTGAGTCCGTGATGTCGCACTGGCGAGAAGGACGGGAGGAAGATGTGCGTTCCGCGGAGAGCCGCTACACTGCGGGCGTGTCCAAGAACGCAGCGGAGCGCAGTGCGTTTGACGAAGTCTACCGGCGCTACCGTGCGCTTCCGGAGGGCACGAAGGCCGAGATCGTCGCGGGCGACGTGCGAACACTGCCGCGGCCAAAACCGCGGCACGTGCGCGCCGCAAGCGTCCTAGGGGCTCGCCTCGTTCGCTCCTTCGGGTGGGACTCGGACGACGGTCCCGGAGGCTGGGTGATCTTCGACGAGCCAGAGCTTCGCCTCGGTGACGAGGTCCGCGCTCCCGACCTCGCGGGCTGGCGTCTCGAGCGCTACGAGGAACCGGAAGACAACCCGATCACGCTCGTTCCCGACTGGATCTGCGAGGTGCTGTCGCCGACCACCGCACGCGTGGACCGCGTCGAGAAGATGCCGCTCTACGCGAAGCATGGCGTTTCCCACCTGTGGATCGTTGACCCCGCCGTGAAAACGCTCGAAGTCTTCCGTCGCGAGGAATCGCTCTGGGTCGTCGTCTCTACCCATGGCGAGGACGAGCTCGCCACGCCCGAGCCCTTTGGGGCCGTGCCCTTCGACGTCGGTGCACTCTGGCGGGTTCCGACGAAGACGTAGAATGCGATCAGGACTTCGTCGGCGTTTCGTCGTTGCCGGGTTCTGACTGCTCGGCTCGCTGACCTTTTGTGCGCTTCCCGCGGCGCTGGCTGACGGTGGCGTAGAGAACGAACGAGTGACGAGTGCGCGTGAGGGGCTAAGCGCATGGGCGGGGCCTGCGTGAGCTGCGTGAGCCTTGAAGCGGTCTTCAGATCAATTGCAAAGGCGCCGGTTCGTGCGAACCGACGACTTTACACACTCGCGCTTCCGAGCGCCCTATTCGGTGGGTGCCGCCTCTGGAGCGGCCGGAGCCGCGGGAGCGGGAGCCGGTGCTGCTCGCGCCGGAGCCGGTGCGGCGGGCGCGGGTGCTGCAGGCGCAGCCGGATTCGCCGCCTCGGCGGTGGTTTCGCCTTCGGCGGTTTCGCCCTCGGCACCTTCACCCTCGACGGCCGTGCCGGCTTCGACCGGTGGCGCGGGCTCGGGCTCTTCTTCGATGACGGGCTGCTCGTAGGCCCGCGCGAGGGACGGGTAGTCTTCGAGCATGCGCGCGCCGAGGAGCGGCTGGTGCGCGCCCTGGTGGCAGGTGGCGCAGTTGACCTTCGGCACATCGCCCATCGGGCCGAGGCGATGCTCGGGCAGGTGGCCTTCGACCGAGTGGATGTAGTTCTGATTGATGTCGCGCACCATTCGAATGCCGTACCAGGCGTTGCCGCGAACGGCGGGGCTCTGTTCCCACGAAGCCCAGCTGCGCGAGTTGTGGCAGTAGGTGCAGTTGACGCCGAGGGACTGGCTGAAGTGCATCATCAATCCGTACGTCCATTCGGCCTGCTTGATCGACGAGCGGTTGTCGCCGGGCAAGGGCTGCGTGGACTGAACGCGAATCGGCGCCGGGTCACCGTCGAGAAAGGTCTCAAAGATGTTCGCGGGCAGCGACGAGAAACCCGTCTGATGGTTCGCGACGTTCTGGTACTCACGCGCGCCGACCATGCCGTTTGGACCGCGCTCGGCTTCGTACCATGTGTATTGCGGAACGTTGTTTCCGCGGTGGCACGTGTAGCAGGTGACGCCGACGTTATGAACGTGCTGCGAAGACCAGTTTTCGTTAATGTGCTGCGTCATCTGAATCATGCGACGGGCCACGCGCTTGGCGTACACCTCGTCGGACGCCAGGTTGTTCGTGTTGTGGCAGTAGGCGCAGCCCTGCTCCGGCGCGACCCACAAGGTGATCGCCGTCATCATGCGCGTGAACTGGGCCGTCGTGAGATGGCCGAGCACGTGCACGTTTTGGTAGGCCTCGGCGGCCAGGGCGCCGCCAGGGCGGGCGGGCGGCAAGGACGGCGGCGCCTGATTGTACTCGTAGCGCTCCTCAAGCCGGCTCTCGCTCAACGTGGTCTGCATGCCGACGCCGGCGGCGCCGATTTCGCGCGTCTGCGTCGGCTCATACGCGGCTATAGTGAGAATCGCGAGTACCGCGGCGCCTGTAGCGGCGATGATCTTTTTCAGGCCGGGAATCACTGTTCTTCTCCCGTCATGGTGGTGGCGCCTTCGGCCGGCGAATCGGCCGGCGGCGCCGGAGCGGCTTCAGCGGGCGCCGCAGCCATCGTGGGGGGCGCTTCGGACGGCTCTGCGCTGGGCGCTGCGCCATCGGCGGCAGAGCCGTTGCCGACCGCCGCGGCATCCTGAGTCGGGGCTTCTTGCGCCGCCTCCGCCGCGGCGCCTTCGGCAGCAGCGCCTTCCGCAGCCTCGGCACCTTCCGTCCCTTCGGCGGGCGCGACCTCGGGCGTTGGCTCCACGTCTTCCTCCTCGTAGATGCCGAGGTTCTCGCCCTCAGGCATCACGCCGCCCGCGTACTCCCAGTCGGGGTCGCCCGGCTCCGGAAGGTTCGGATTGATCGCGGGGTCTTCGATGACCTCGTAGGGGTTGTCGTACGCCGGGGCGAAGTCGTGCTTGACGGCCCACTGGTACCAGTTGTCGACGGCGGTGCCGGTGAGAAGGATGCCGATACCGCCGGTGAGCGTGGTCAGCACCGCAAACCACCAAGCCCAGCGGTGAATCGACTCGAAGGTCGCGCAGAAGCCCATCGTCCAGCGCCAGAAGAGCGAGCTACGCTCCGCCGCCGTACCGCGGTCGACGATCTGCCCCACCTCACGATCGCCGCCGAGGTGGCTCACGGCGAGCACGGTCGCGCCGTGCATCGCAAAGAGCAGCGTCGAACCGTAGAGGAAGACGATTGAGAGGGCGTGAAAGGGGTTGTAGAACAGGTTGCCGTAGCGAACGGAAAAGGCCGCGGTCCAGTCGAGGTGCGGGAAGAGGCCGTAGGGAACCGCTTCGCCCCAGCTGCCCATGAGGACCGGGCGAATGAAACCAAGCACGAGGAAGAGCCAAATCGCCGACGCGAAGGCCCACGCCACGTGCGTACCCATCTTGAGCGCGCGCGCGCGACGGTACGTGCGCACCCACCAAAGAATGATGGACATCGTCAGGAAGAAGCCGGTGATCAGCCACCAGCCGCCTTGGCGAAGCGAGGGGATCGAAAGGCCCGCGGAGGGCGGCGGCGGTTCAAGGGCTAGCCACGGAAGCTGGCGAACGAACTCGACCGGATCCCAACCGACGGAGGCCCACATATTGAGGCCGACGATCTCGAAGGCGATGACGAAGCAAACGATCGACGCGAGGCCGAGCTTGCCGAGGTAGAAGGGTCCGATCTGCGGATTACCGAGCCACCCGATCAGCTTCGAGAAGCGCGTCTTGTAGATGCGGTTGTCGTCTTCCAGTTCGGGCGGCGTGTCCGGCGGCCCGTGAACCTGGATTTGCGTGAAGATGTTGTAGTAACGCGCCATCGCTTACCTCAGCTCCACACCGGAAGGTTGAGCCACCAGTCCCACCAGGACGGCCAGCC
>JBCCRV010000133.1:0-13117 GCA_039201085.1 Myxococcota bacterium
ACGCTCTTCGAGCAGCGCTTGCAGTTCGATTTTCGCGACGACACGCGTCGCCCGACGCTCGGTTTGCTGGTGGGTCTCGACGCCCAGCAAGCGGCCTTTCTCGACTGGGACTTCGTGCGTCTCGTGCCCGAAGTGCGTGGCTACGTTCCGCTTGGGCCCCTCGTGCTCGCCGCACGCTTTCGCCTCGGCTACCTAAAGATCTTTTCGGCCAGTAGCGAACTTGACGCGGTTAGTTCGCGCCTTGGTCCGCAGCGCTACCGCCTCCGTCTCGGCGGCGCCAACAGCCATCGCGGTTACGTCGCCGGGTTCTTGGGGGACGATGCCACGTTCTTGCGAACGGTTTCGCCCGAGCTCGAAGTACCGCAAAACTCCGGCGGCCTGCGCCGCTGGGAAGGCTCCCTCGAGCTTCGAGCGCCCATCAGCGAGGACCTGGGCGTCGTGTTTTTCGCAGATGTTGGCGACGTCAACCGCGGGGCGAGCTTTCGTTTCGACCAGCTCAACCTGGCGCTCGGGTTTGGCCTTCGCTACCAAACGCTGATCGGACCGGTGCGCTTCGACTTCGGCGCCCTGGTTCCTGGCGCCCAGACCACCCGCGGCTGCCAGGAAGTGCGCGGCAACGTACGCCTCGGGGCCGAAGGTGGAAATAGCTGCGAAGACTACGGCCTCCGGGGTGCGTTTCATCTGACGATCGGTGAGGCGTTCTAGTGCTTCGTCGCCTCGCGAAGGTGCTGGGCCTTATCGTGCTGGCCGCCCTCTGCCTGGTGGTGAGCGTCGTCGTGCACCTCAACGCGCCGGTGCTGCGCCGCGCCGCGACGGCGACGGTGAACGAATACGTCAGCTCGCTCATGGCAGGCACGCTCGTCATTCACGAGATCGAATCGCTGAGCCCCTTCGGCATTCGGGTGCGCGGCGTGCATCTGAACGATCCGGACGGACGAACCGTGATCGAAGGGGACGACGTGTACCTCGTGCCCGATATTCCCTTTGCCCTGGCGGGCGGCCTTCGCTTTAGTCATGCGAAGCTCGACGGTGGCCACGTCACGTTGATCGAGGGCGCCGACGGTCTGCCTTCGTTCCTGGAGGCCTTTGCCAGCAGCGACCCGGATTCGCCGCCTTCACCGGAGCCCTTTCACGCCGTCGTCGACGACCTGCGCCTCGAGAACGTCGTCGCCGAGGGCACGCTGCTCGGTATCGAAGGGCTGCGCATCGAAAATCTGAGCGCCCACGGACGGCTCGAGTTCGAAGACGAGATGGTGATCAACGTCTGGGACGCGGACGGCGATATCGTGGCGCCCTGGCCCTTCGAAGCGCGCCTCGAAGACCTCTACACCCGCATCGACTCGACGCCCCATGAAGGCACACGGCTGCACGCCACGGTGCGCTCGGGCGAGCAGGAAGTCGGTGTGAACCTCGACTACTCGGTGCCCGACGACGAGCCGCTCGACGCCGACCCGGAGCTCGACATCTTGATGAACGCGCGCCCCCTCGACCTGGCGACACTTGGCGCCCTCGGCTTCTCCTGGGCCGAGTCGTTCCAGGGCCTGGCGCGCGGTCACGTGAGGCTCGCGGGTCCCTCCGACGACCTCGAGCTCCGAGGAACGCTCTCGACCGAGGGCGGAGATATCGCGCTGCGGGGCGCGCTGCCGTCCGAAGGTGACGTGTCCGTGTCCGTTCGAACGGACGGGCTCAATGTCGGCGCCGTCGTGGCGGGTGCGCCGGAGCTCGAAATCGCGGGCGAAGCGTCCGTTGTTTCGTCGGACGAGGGCACCCGCTTCGAGGCGGACCTCGAACCCTTCGAATACGAGGGAACGCCCGTGCCGGCGCTTCGGGCCCGCGGCGAGCTGGGCGAAGACGCCGTGCGCATCGATGAAGCGGAGCTGGATACAAACGGCGGCACGCTGATCGTCAGCGGCACCGTCGATTACGAGGGCAACACCGAACTCACGGCGCGCGGGGACGTGGGCGCCATCCAGCGCGAGCCCCTGCTCGCATCGCTCCTTCCGGGCGCCACGGGCCGGCTCCGCATCGATGGCACCGTGCGTTTATCGGGCGCAGGTCGTCTCGACCTACGCGGGCGCTTTGTGATTCAAGGCTTTCGCTATGGCCCAGTCTATGTTGATCGCCTGGTGGCCACCGGCGGCGCCTCCGGCGAGGTGACGGCGCCGGTGCTTCGCTTCGATTTGGATGTGCAGGGCACGTCCGTGTCGGAAGTTCCGCTCGGCGGCGGCGAAGGGCGACTGGTCGGCGGACCGACCCGCTATCAGGCGTCCCTTGGTCTCGGGCGCGCCGAGCAGCGCATTCGCTTCGCGACGGACTTTCGCGCGATCGCAGGCGGCGTCATCGCCTCCGTTCCCCGCATGGCCTTCGAGGGGTACGGCCAGAACTGGCAGGGCCAAATCGATTCGATCGATGCTCGGACCGGTCGCATACGGGTCGCCGGCTTTCATTTGGAAGACGGTCGCCATCTGGTTCAAGGCAACTTCGATTGGGGCTTTCGGCCGGGCACGTCCGATTCGGGTGCGCTTGTACTTCAGGACGTGCGTTTGCAGGATCTGATGCGCTGGCTGCCGGACGCACCGCCCCTTTCGGGCACCGTCGATGCCGAAGCGAGCTTCGAAGGTGACTTCGAATCGCAGCCGAACATCTTGGTTGAAGGCAACGTCGCGGACCTCGGCGCATACGGCCTCGAAGGCGTTGAAGCGGACTTTCTCGCGACCCATCGCGGCGGCAATATCGCCATCGACGCCAAGCTGACGAGCGAAACGCGCGGCGAGCTGGACCTGAGCGTGTCCGGCATACTCGACGATGGCGTGCCGATTTTCAGCGCGTGGCAGGAGGGATCGTACGAGTCGACGCTCGACGCCCGCGATGTCGACCTTTCGCTGCTCGCGGTCCTTGGTCTCGAAACGGCCGTACGCGGCCGCGCCTCCGGCCAGCTACGCGCCAGCGGTGCGTATGGGCTCTTCGATTTCGACGGCCGCTTCAACGCGCCGCGCCTCATCGTGGGCGATTTTCCTGCCCTCGGCTTGCAGAGCCACGTGAGCTACGACGGCGGTTCGTTCATCGTGCGCGCCCTGACCTTGGACGACGCGGGCGAGCTGCTCGAGGGCGAGGTCAGCGTGCTCTTCGACCTGGCGTCGGCCCTCGAGGCGCCCGAGCTGATTCTACCGATGTTGGAAGTCGCCCCTTGGCGCGCGTCGTTTCGAATGGCGCCGCGCGACCTGGGAACGTTGCCCGAGCCGCTCCTCGCGTACGTACCCTACGCGCCTTCGCTTCGTGCGTCGGCAACGATGAGCGTTCGCGGCGGCGCCTTCCGGCCGGTGGCCGACGTGATCGCAGATGTCGAGTGGATTGGCGAGACGGGCAGCGCGCGCTGTGGCCAGGACGGCATTCCTCGCATGGCGGTGCGCGGTTCGCTTCGGAACGGCCAGGCGCACCTTGAAGCGCGAGGACTCGTGCGCAGCCAACCGGTCCTATTTATCGAGGCGGACGCGGCAGCGCCCGTCGACGAGTGGGTCGCGGGCGCCGCACGCCCGGAGGTGCCGTCGACGGATATGAACGTCTACCTGCAGAACGTGCCGATGCACGACCTTCCGGTCCTATGCGAATACGTCGGCGGACCACTGAATGTGGTCCTGCAGGCGCAGGACGTGTTTACGCCACGACTCCGCGCGTTCCTCGATGTCGCTGGCGACAACCTCTACATTCAGCGTGTGGCGGACGCGAGCCTGCCGACGGACGTGGAGCTCGCCGCCGAGTCGCTCCGTTCGCCGCCCTTCAGCGTTCGGGCGGAAAGCCGGGTGTCGAACGGGAACGCGAGCGCCGAGCTGACGACGCGCTGGTGGAATGGCGGAACGCTCTATGCCGAAGGCGAAGCGCCCGTCGACATGTCCCAGTCTGGCCAGCTGCCCACATTTGCGCCCGAGACGCCGATCGAAGCGGAGTCCACGCTTCGCGGAACGCCCCTCGAAGCCGCGCTCTTCTGGCTTCCGGGTTTCGGTAACATCGCCGGCGTGACCGATGGAGAGGTGCTGCTCTCGGGGACGCCCTCCGATCTTCGGCTCGACGGCGCCATCGAGCTGATGCACGGCGAAGTGGCTTTGCGCAGTCTCGGTCAGCGCCTCAGCGACGTCGAAGGCACCCTGCTCTTCGAAGACAACCGCATCACCCTGCAAAACGTGTTTGCGACGGACGGCGATGGAACGCTGCGGATCGCTGGGGACATCGGCGTAGAAAACCTAGTGCCTTCGGATTTTCAGCTCGCGCTCGGCGCGACGGACTTTCCCATCCGCCAAGAAGGCAGCGTGATCGCGTCGCTCTCGGGCAACGCGGCCTTTGACGCGACGCTCGAAGACGAAGGCCTTCGCGGTGAGCTTCGCGTTCAATCGCTCGACGTGACCCTTCCAGAGGAAGACAGCCGTACGCCGATCAGTCTAGATCCCCATCCCGATGTACGCCTGGTGCAGCGGGACGCCGTGGCCGTTGAAAACTCCACCTTTGAGGTTCGGCTCGACGTGGATGGCTCGAACCCAATCGAACTTCAGGGCGAGGATCTTTCCGCTACGCTGACGGCGGATCTGGACGTGTTCTATCGAGACCCGGACTTCCGGGTGGGCGGTCGCGTGGATGTGCTTGGCGGCAACTACCAGCTCTTTGGCCGGCGCTTCGACGTCGAGCAGGGTGCTCTCATCTTCGACGGCGCGAGCGAGCTTGACCCCGCCGTGACCTTGGTCGCGGTGTACAGCCTTCGTGGCCAACCCGGCGAGACCGTGACGGTGACCGCGAGCGGCACGCTAAGCAACTTGGCCATCGAGTTTTCGTCGACGCTGACGAACGATCGCGCGGAGATCATCGCGCTGCTGGTGAGCGGCAACGTCCGTCAAGATACGGCGGCGCAAGCCGGCCGCGAAACCCAGAACTTTCTCAACGGCGTTCTAAGTGGCGCGCTCACGCTGACGCTTCGCGAGGAGTTTGGAGCATACATTCCAAACTTTACCGTTCAGGCGAACGACCTCGGCGGAAACCGCTACGGAGGCGGCTGGAACATCGAGCGCCTGCTGCCGGCGAAGCTTCGCGACGTGATCCTCGGTTTCTACGTGGAAGGCTTCGTCAGCACGCAGGACGGCGAGGGTTCGACGGGCCAGCTCGGTACGGAAGTGGGCGTGCGCGTCGAGCTCGATTTCCCGCGCGCCGTCCAGGCATCGGGCACCTTCAGCCAGTTCGGTTGGTCCGCCGATGTAACGTGGACGCCCTGACGGGTGTAATGGGTGCGGAAGCGGGTGGTGGACACGCACGTTTTCCGAAAGGTAGGATCCAAGCATGTGGATGGTGGTAGCCGGCGTCGGCGGACTCTTGGGCCTCTCGGCCCTCGCGGGCATGATCTGGGCCTTTCGCAAGGTCGAAGGCGGCAAGAAGTGGGGAGCCCTCGGCGGTTTCTCCGTCATGGGACTGGCCGGGCTGTATTTGGCGATCAACTGCACGGCGATCGCGCCGCCCGAAGAGGCCCAGCGCATCAATGAGCAGGTCGAAGCCGAATCGGACCTCGACGCCCCCCTCGACGACGATTTCTAGCCGACTGAGTCGTCCGGATTGGACGACCCTCAGGTGAGCGCGCCAACCAGCTCGCGAAGCTCGCCGTGCAGCACCCAGTCCGCTTCCGCGTCAAAAGGCGTCGGGTCCCGGTTGAGGATGGCGATTCGCGCGCCGCTTCGCTTTGCCACGGCGACGAGACCGGCGACGGGATAGACGCCGAGCGAGGTACCCATGGCGATGAGAAGTTCGCTCCTCCGCGCCCATGCGTCGGCTTCGGCGAAGCTGGCAGGAAGGGCTTCGCCAAAGAGCACGACGCCGGGCTTGAGGCGCCGGCCGCCACAGGTTTGGCAGGCGGGGGCGCGGGCGCCGGCCCGGGCGAACACTGTGGCGACGCCTTCGACGGCGCCGCAGGAAAGGCAGTGCACTTCTTGAAACGAGCCGTGCGCTTCGATCACCCGTTTGCTTCCAGCCTTCTGGTGCAGCCCGTCGATGTTCTGGGTGACGATGCCGTGCAGTTGTCCTTGCTCTTCGAGGGACGCCAGATACCGGTGGGCCGGTCCCGGTTCGGCGTCGGCGATGGCCGCGAACTTGCCGGCCCAGAATCGATAGAAACGGGCGGGGTCCGCCTCAAAGCCCTCCACCGAAGCGACGTCCATCGGATCAACATCGGTCCACAGACCCGCGTCCCCGCGAAAGTCGGGAATGCCGGAGTCGGTGGAGACGCCGGCGCCCGTCAGGGCCACCGTGAATGCGGACGAACGAAGGGCCCCGCGAAAGTCGGCCAGCGCTGTGGTCGGGCTCACGGGACCAAGCTACTTCGCGGGGCCGTGCCGGTCTACCGCGGACGTCGATCGAGAGGATCGTCGGGGATCATCTTGATCGATGCCTGCTGTAGCATCCTGAGGGCGCGATACCGCTGCGTGCGAGCAGTCCGCGCTCAGGCGGGGGCTTCGCGCGAAACGAACTTATCGCCGATGGCGTCGACAAACTTTTGGGCCGCGCGCAGCGCCTGCGTTTCGTCGCGGCTGTCGAAGGTGACCAGCACGGTGTATTGGCTGTCGTCCCAGTTGAGGTAGCTGCCCACGGCAACGGCTGGATGCTCGCCCTCGAGCTCTTCGAGCAAGGACGCGATTTCCCCTTCACGGCAGCGCGTGTAGACGGATTCGGAGAAGAGGCGCTCGCCCTGATCAAGGTCCGCGCGAAGGAGCGGCATCTTGAGGCGAAAAATCTGCGGCACGCCCGGGAGCACGTAGACGTTCTCGACGACCATTGTAGGCCAAGGGTGGGCGGGTGTTTGCAGCAGGCGCGAGCCCTTCACGACGTTGGCCATTCGCAGCTGGGCCTCCGTCACCGGAAGATCCTTCTTCTCGTGGTAAGCGCGAAGCATGCGCTCGAGGCCCTCGTTCCGCTCGATCTCACGGCCGAAGGCGGCGGCGACGCCATCGTACGTCACGTCGTCATGGGTGGGGCCGATGCCGCCGCTCGTGATCAGCACATCGTGGCTACGGGCGAGCGAACGCACGTCTTCGGCGATTACGTCGATCTCGTCCACGCACACGACGACGCGTCGCAATCGAATGCCGAGCTCGAAGAAGAGACGGGCAACGACGGCGACATTGGCTTCATGCACCTTGCCTGTGAGCACCTCGTTGCCGATCACCAGCATGGCCGCTGTGCGTTCGGTTTCTTTCGCCTCGGCCGCCATCGACCAGAGCATAGGGCAGCGATGTGGCGCCGTGTACCGCCAATGGTTCACCACCGGCTTTTCCGCGGCTGCGCGCCCTTAGCACTGGCCAGCGCCGCCTGCTATGAGCTCCTGATGCGTCGCTACTTCGTGCAGACCTTTGGGTGTCAGATGAACGTGCACGATTCTCGAAGAATCGAGGAAGTGTTGCGAAACGCGGGGTTTTTTGAGGCGGAAGGGGCCGACGGCGCCGACCTGATCGTCGTGAACACCTGCAGCGTGCGTGAGAAGGCCGAGCACAAGCTCATGAGCCTCCTCGGAACGCTTCGCCCGATGAAGGCAGAGCGGCCCGATCTCAAGGTCGCGGTCGCCGGCTGTGTCGCCCAGCAGGAAGGTGAGCGCCTCCTGAAGAAGTCCAAGGTCGTCGACCTCGTGCTCGGCCCCGACAACATTCCAGAGCTGCCAGGCCTGCTCCGTGGGCTCGATGCCGGCGGTCCGCCGCGGGCCCGCACAGTCTTTGACATGGAGTCGCCGCACTTTCTTGCGGCGCGGCCGACGGGCCGTGAGATCAGCACCTTCGTCACCGTGATGAAGGGTTGCGATGAGCGCTGCACGTTTTGCATCGTTCCCACGACCCGCGGCCCCGAACGCTACCGGCGCGCCGACGACATCGTGGGCGAAATCGCCGCCATGGCTCGAGGCGGTGTTCGCGAAGTCACGCTGCTCGGCCAGACCGTGAACTCTTGGTATGAGCCCGGAGAGGGTGGCGATATCCCCGAAAAGCCCGCAAGCCGCGCCGCGCCTTCGGCGAGCGCCTTTGCGGGTCTCCTTCGGCGGATCGCCAAGGAAGTGCCGGAGCTCGCGCGCCTTCGCTACACCTCGCCCCATCCGCGCCATCTCACGCCCGCGCTCATCGCCGCGCACGCTGAGCTATCGCTCCTTCCGCGCCACGTTCACCTGCCCGTTCAAAGCGGGAGCGACCGGGTTCTTCGGCGCATGTCCCGTCGCTACACCTTCGACCAATACATCGAGCGCATCACGGCGCTGAAGGCAGCCGTTCCGGAGCTGACGCTCTCAACGGACATTATTGTCGGCTTTCCGGGTGAGACGGATGAAGACTTCGAGCGCACCCTCGACCTCGTGCGCGCCGCCGGTTTCGTCAGCGCCTTCTGCTTCAAGTATTCGGTCCGCCCGGGAACGCCCGCCGAGCGCTTGGGCGACGATGTGCCCGAGTCGAAGAAGGATGAACGCCTCCAGCGCCTATTCGAAGTGGTTGGTGGGCAGCAACGCGCCCACCTCGATGCGCTCGTTGGAAAGCCCGTTCAAGTGCTCATCGAAGGTCCGAACGACGCCAGCGAAACGCGCTTCACGGGCCGCAGTGAGCGCCACGAAATCGTGCACGTCGAAGCGCCCCTGGGCGTTGATCCGACGGGCCAAATCGTGACGGCCACCGTGGCCGAGGCCTTTCGTCACAGCCTGCTCGCGACGATGGACGGTGCTGCCGTCCCCGCGTCGCCCAAGCCGCGACCGCGCAAACGGCTGCAGGTTCTTAGTCCGTGAAGCGCCTGCCCAGCTGGGTACTCTGGGCGCTTCCCGTCGCCTACATGCTGGCTATCTTCGTCGCGTCCTCGGCGAACTGGGGCGTGTCGATTCCCTCAGCTTTTCCGCTGCGCGATAAGGGCGTGCATTTCATCGAGTACGCGATCTTGGCGTTCTTCTGCGCGCATGCCGCCCGCGGCACGTGGCCGAATCGTTCGCTCCTGCGCACGGCGGCCTTTGGGGCCCTCATCGCCGTGCTCTTCGGGCTTTCGGACGAGCTTCACCAGGCCTTCGTGCCCGGACGTACGGCGGAGCTCCTCGATCTCGTCGCCGACGGCCTTGGGGCGGTAGCTGGCGCCGGTGCCCGCGTGCTGCTCGACCCGATTCGACCCTTTGCCCCCGAGTCTGCTGGATGAAACCCGTGATCTTGCCCTACGAGGGCACGCTTCCTCGCATCGCCGAAGGCGCTTTTGTGGCGCCAAACACCAGTCTAATAGGCGACGTGGCCGTCGGCGATGAAGCAAGCATTTGGTTCGGGAGCACCCTTCGCGGAGACGTGATGCCGATTCGCATCGGTGCACGAACGAGCATTCAGGACAACTCTGTCGTGCATGCCACCGAAGGCGTCACGCCTACGCTCGTGGGCACGGACTGCGTGGTGGGCCACGCGGTCGTGCTGCACGGCTGCACGGTGGGTAACCGCGTACTGATCGGCATGGGCACGATCGTGCTCGATGAAGCCGTCATTGGCGACGACTGCTTTGTTGCAGCCGGGAGCCTTGTCACGCCGCGCACGGTCATTCCGCCCGGCAGCTTTGCCCTTGGCCGGCCGGCCAAGGTCAAGCGAAGCCTAACCGAGGAAGAACGCGCGTCGATTCTCGATGGGGCGCGTCACTACGTCGGCAAAACACGCGTGTACCGGACGTCCGTATTGGGCGAGTAGGGCTTGCGGAAGGGCCGCCGCCTTTGGCGGCGACGAGGACGAAGGAGCCCGCGGCGAGTGGCGGAGCCTGCTGCGAAAGCGCTTTTTGGTGTGCAGCCGCAGTTGGGCGAGGGCAGCCGCCTTTGGCGGCGGCAAGGGCTAGGGACGGATCACAAAGCCCGGCCCGAGCGGTTCGCCGCCGAACACGTCGTTGACCACGCGATCGCCCTCGAGGTGCTCAAGGGCGAAGGCCAAGGTGTAGGCCGACAGTACGGGGACGGCTTCGGACGCGGGAATGAAGTCCGGTCCGCATCCGTCATCGACGGCGCCCGGCTGAAAGAGATCGAGGATCGATTGGGTGAGGTCGTCACAGATTGTGACGAAGGAAAAGTGGCCGCCCGCCGGCATGTCCACCCAAAGCGCGCCCGTTTCTTCGAGTGCAGCCCACGCGGGATCGGCCGACTCGCTTTGCGTGGTTGTTTGGTCGAGCCGACCGGACATCAGCAAGGTCGGCACCGTCAGCGACGGCAGCGAGTTCGCCTCGAAGGAGCGAATCAGTGCTGGCGCTTGGGGAACGACGGCTCGCACGCGTGTATCGAGTCCACCCGCTTCAAAGGCGGCCCGCGCGTCGACGTTCTCGAGCAGCTCGCAGCCGGCGGCTTCATCGCTGCATGCCGCGTCCTGAAGCGCGACATCAAGCTCGGCTCCAGCCAGTGCGAGGGCGGTGTAGCCGCCGAAGCTGTGGCCGACGACGAGGCTATTTGACGGGTCGCTTTGCCCTTCGGCTAGCTCGCCCGATTCGAACGCGTCGAGCACCGCGGAGACGTCGCGAGGCCGGTCGAGGGCAGATCGAAGAAAGGGCACGGAGCTGTCGAGCACCGAGTCGAGGATCGTGTTGCCCGCGTGGTTCGGCGCGGCGACCACAAAGCCGTGCGACGCAAGGTGTTCGCCGTACGGGTAGCCCAGCAGACCTTCGCCGCGACTTCCGTGCGAGTACACGACGACGGGATGGGCGCCGGGTTCGATGGGCGGCGCGTCGAGCGCAGACGCCGTCAGCGACACGACGCCGCCGACGGCGTACGTAGCGGGCGTTGCGTCTTCCGTGGACGACGGGTACCACACGTAGACGCGAATCGAACGGGCCTCGCCCGTGATGGACGTGTATTCGACGTCGTGCACGCGATGGCCCACGGGAAAGGGACCGGGCGCGAGCAGCGACTCCGGCGTAC
Source organism: Myxococcota bacterium (assembly GCA_039201085.1). GTDB lineage: Bacteria > Myxococcota_A > Polyangia > Polyangiales > Houyiibacteriaceae > JBCCRV01. Next base: position 10,907 of record JBCCRV010000133.1, read on the forward strand.
GTTCGTCGCCGTCACCGCCGCAGCCCGACAGAAAAACCATGGCGAAGCTTAGGCAGAGGAAAGCGCGCCACCTCATGCTCAGCCGCCCCAGCCGGAAGGATCGTCGCAGCGGTCGTCATGAATGCGCCGCCCTGCTTCCTGGAGCCGCCGTTCGTACGTCGCGCCTGCGCATGCGCCCATCAGTTCGGTGATTCGACGCGACTGCTCTTGCGAGTCGACGGTGTCGCCCAAACCGACGCGCGAATCGGCGGCGCAGGTTCGAATCGCCGCGCGCATGTCGCGGGCGCAGGCGTCGGCCGTCGCTCCTTCAAAGCACACACGGAAGAAGAAGCCGTTTCGGCAGCTCGCCGAGACGTAGCCCGGTACGTAGGAAGCGAGCCAGCGGTTTCGCGTCATCGCTCCGGCCGCACGATCCGCTCGCTCGGGGCTTTCGGGCTCTTCTTGCTCATCGGCGACGGGCGCCTCCACGCCCTCGGGGAGCGTGGGTTCGTCGGCCTCCACCACTTCCGGGGGCGCAGACGATTCCGACGGCGCTTCGGCTTCTCCCCCGCATCCGAGCGCGACGGTCAGCACTGCTAGCAATCGTCGTCCCCGTCCATCGACGTGCATCCAGCCCACGGTACGAGCGTACCATCGCGAGTGCGCCAGCGTCATCGACGGTCGCCCGGATTTCCGTCCTTAGTCTGGGGGAAGATGCTTCTGGCCCTACGAACGCCGCGCGAATGTCACACCCGGCTGATACTTCGATTGCACCTCGAAAGTCGAGGTAACGCGTCGCGAGTGAACGCGGCCAGAAAGGATGAAGAGTATGTCCGAAGCATCAGCCCCCGCCTCGAAGACCATTGGCGATCAGCTCGTTGCCTACTGCCGCGACGGCAAGAACCTCGAGTGCATCAACACGCTCTACGCCGACGACGTCGTGAGCATCGAAGCGGCCGAAGGCGGCGCCGGCCCGCGGGTCACGAAGGGCAAGGAAGGCGTCATCGGCAAGAACACTTGGTGGCAGGAGAACATGGAAGTTCGGCGCGCCAACGTCGACGGCCCCTTTCCCCCACGGCGACGACCGCTTCGCCGTCATCTTCGACTTCGATGTGAAGAACAAGCAAACCGGCGACGAGATGACGATGAAGGAAGTTGGCGTATTTCACCTTGAGGGCGGCAAGGTCGTTCGCGAAGAGTTCTTCTACGCGATGGGCTGAGCGTGCGCATGGCTCGGCTGGACGACCTGCGCTTCGCTCGTTAGCGTCGGGCCGTGGACGAGCGCTGCCCCAACTGCGGCCAGGACGTGCCGCTCGTGCTGCGCGGCGTCGCCACCTACTGCTCGGCCTGTGGAGCCCATCGCCCAGCCCTCGGCAAGCGCGTGCTCGGCATCACCGGGCGTCCGGCGAAACTCGGCGGTCTCGCGGCGAAGATCGCCGGCGGCGCCGTCTTTGGCATCGGCACCTTCATCGCGTTGCTGATCACCCTCGTGATTCAAGCCCTCTGGAGCGACGGATGGCTTGGCTACGCGATCGGCGGTCCGATCGCGTTTCTCACCCTCATGCTCTCCGGCGCGCTTTTCTTCGGCGGCCGCATGCTCGGCCAGGCCGGCGACCGCGCCATCGATGACACTCGTAAGAAGGCCCTTCGTGGTTTAGCCAAAGCGAAGGGGGGCGTGCTCAAAGCGGTGCAGGTGGCGGATGCCCTGCATATGGCGCCCGCCGAAGCCGATGCGCTCCTCACCGAGTTTGCCAAGGAGCCAAGCGAGGACGTCGGCATCGACGTGAGCGACGAAGGCGAAGTGCTCTACCTTTTCGGCAACCCGGAAGCGAAGCGCTTTCGCATACGCGTTCAGGAAGCCGGTCTCGATGAAGCCTTTGACGATCCGGAAGAGCTTGCCGAAGCGCTGCGCGAGCACGAAGCCACCTAGAGACCTGACCAGCGTTGCCGCGTCGTCGCTTTGCGACGACAGCACGGCGCTTGCAGCCATCCAAACCTGGGCCCCTATGCTTATAGGGGCGCTGCGGATTCGGACGCTCCAACCGTCGCGCTCGAAAATCGCCGGGCGGCAATGCTGGTCAGGTCTCTAGCCCTCAATCAAGCGAGGGTGGAACGTAAAGCCGGTCTTCGTCGGCGGGAAGCGAGCCACCCACAGCTCAGCGATTGCGGCCGTGGTGGCCGACGAAGGGGACCGGACATGAGGATTTTACCGGGGTTCGCGGGTTGAGGTTG
>JBCCRV010000134.1:0-13057 GCA_039201085.1 Myxococcota bacterium
GCTCGACCTCGGCCTCGTCGTCCTGCGAGTAGTGCGCGAGACGTTCCGCGAAGCGGTCGTCGTGAAAAAAGTCCTCAAAGGGGTCCAGTTGGCCGGGGCGGGAGCCGGTCACCAGGTGCAGATCGCTCAGGACTAGGCGAAGCAGTTTCACGCTCTCGTAGCTTACTCGAATCGCCCGCCTTCGGCGGATTTCGCGCGGGCCGGAGCGTCGTCCGAGTTCCCGGCCCGCGGGGGCGTCGGCGGGTCTACGCGTGTTCCTGAGGGGAACGACCGAAGCGCGCGCGAGGAAACAAATGCCCCGGGGCGCCCCACGCCCCGTACGCAGCCTTGACACCCCTTCGGACCCACCGATACTTCATCTAGGTAGGAACACGCTGCGAAAAGGCGCCATGGCCGACACTCTTTCTTATTCCCCCTGCGCTTACTTTCGCGGCGGCCGCCTCGCGCTGGTGACGCTGCTGTCGTTGGCGGGCATTTCGGGCTGCACGCCGCCCCGTTTGGCCACCCCGCCCGCGCCAAGCGAGCGCGAACCCGATTTGGGCCCACCAGGGCGTTTTCCCGACTCGGGCATTGGCTCGAGCGACTTGCTCCTCACGCGTGCCTCACCGGATCACGGGACCTTTCTCGGCGGCAACTCGGTTTTGCTTCGCGGCGCTGGCTTCACCGAGCAAACGGAAGTGTTCGTGGACGGTCGCCAAATCGAAGGGCCCGAGCTCGAGCTCGTGGACGGCAACCGCCTGCTGATTACGGAGATGGCCCCGGGCGCCGCCGGCTTCGTCGATCTCGAAGTGCGAGACGTGGAAGCGTCTTCCGTGGTCGAGGACGGCTACCGATATGACGCCATCGACGTCGATCCGGTGCGCGGTTCGGTGGGCGGCGGCATCTTCGTCACGATCACGGGCAGCGGAACAGACTTTAGCGAGGGCGACGAAGTGCGCTTTGGCCTCAGCCCGTGCGTTGACGTCACCATCATCTCGCCGACGCAGCTTACGTGCCGCACGCCGCCCGCAGCGATCGGTAGCGTCGACGTCGAATACGTGCCGAACAACCGTGACGGCGAAGAGCGTGAGTCGATTCTGGTCGAGGACGCCTTCGAGTACTTCGATTCGTCGGACCCGACGGCGGGCGGCCTTGGCGGTGGTCCGATCAACGGATCGATGAACATCAGCGTCTTCGACGCCGTCACGGGAAACCCCGTCACGGACGCCTTCGTGCTCGTCGGCGATGAACTCGACACGGTGCACCAAGGTCTCACGGGCGTGCTCGGATCGATCAGCTTCTCCGGTGAAGATCTGGTGGGCGAACAGACCGTGCACGTCGGCAAGCGCTGCTACGAAAAGACGAGCTGGGTTTCGTATGACGCGCGCGACGTCACCATCTTCTTGATTCCGTGGCAGGACTTGCGCTGCGCGCCTCCGGGCATCGGCCAGCTTCCCGGCGGCGGCGCTGGACGGGCCGGTGCCTTCGTCAGCGGCGAACTGCTCTTTACGAACGGCGTCGAGTTCGAAGAGATCACGCCCGGCGGCTGGAACAACGTGCCCGAACCCCGTGACGCAGACTGGGAGCGGGTCGCATACGTGTACGCGACCCAGCGCTGCCCAACGTGCACGAATCCGCCGCCCGCTGCCGGCGGCGGAATTCAGCGCGTCACCGAACGGGACCTGGGCATTCGCGGATACCCCTACCGCATCTTTGTTCGGCCCGCGGCCTTTGCGACGTATGCCCTCGCTGGTCTTGAGAACCAACGCACGGGCGAGTTTATCCCCTACGTGATGGGTGTCGTTCGCAACCTGCTCGCTGGACCCGGCCAGGAGATCCGTGACGCGGACATGCTGATGAACATTCCCCTCGATCACTTCATCGACGTACGCCTCACAGACCTGCCGCCCGCCACGGACCTGGGCCCGACGCGCTTCACCGTTTCATCGCACATCGATTTGGGCGGCGAAGGCGTCATCGTGCGCCAGGTGGGTGAAGACGAGCTCGACGTGCTCGAAGCGTTTCGCGCCGAGAACGCCCTTCGCTTCTTCGCGCAGCCGGCGCTCTTTGGTGCCCTTTCGGACGGCCGCGTGCGAGTCGAAGCGAACTGGGTGACAGGCGACTTTGGCGGTGACCCGTCGACCAACACGCGCATCTCCGGCATTCGCGCGGTGGACCAGGAAGTGGCTGTTGGTGGCTTCCCGCCGATTCCGGTCGCGACGTCGCCCGCCTTTGGCGAGTCGATTCCCGAGGACCGGATGCTGACTTGGGAAGCGGCGGGCGGCACGCAGCCAGACTTCTACATGGTGCTCGCCGTCGATGCGGACAGTAACCCGACCTGGCGCCACTTTGTTCGAGGCGATCAGACCTTCGCGCCGATTCCAAACCTTGAGTCCGTCGAAGACATCGACGACATCGTTCCGGGCTTCTTCCAGTGGACGGTCTTCGCCATTCGCATTCCCGGTTTCGACTTCAACACGATGAGCTACCGCGATCTGAACCAGGCCCGGTGGAACGCGTGGGCCGTTGACGCATTCACGGCACGTCAGTGATGGCGCTTCGAACCCTGCTGCTCGCGGCGCTGCTGGCTTCCGTCGGCTGCGGCGATGACAGCATCGCGAGACCGGACGAGGGCGTGGACGGCGGTGAGACGCGTCCAGACCAAGGCTTCAGATGCACGTCCGAGACCGACCGCGCATGCGAGGGCAGCACGAACCTGCAGTGCGGCCGTGACGGCGAGTTTCTCACCGTGACGCGAACGGACTGCCGCGCCCTCGAGCCCGCGCAGATTTGCGTCCCGTCGATCGGATGTGCGATCTGCTCGCCGAACTCCACGGCCTGCCGCGAGAACAACGTCGTTGCCTGCAACGAAACGGGCGACGCCTTCGAGGTGCTCGAAGAGTGCGACTTCGAAGCAGGCTTTGTGTGCCGCACGAACCGCTGCGTGAACCTCTGCGAAGCCGCGGTGGAGGACCGAAGCTACTTGGGCTGTGAGTTCTTTGGGGCAGACCTCGACAACGCGGCCCTCGGCGCAGGACGCGACGCTTCCAGCCAGCAGTACGCGATCGTCGTGTCGAATCCGAGCGCCCTCCGCGCCGAGGTGAGCGTGGAGGTGAACGACGCACCCTACGGCGAGCCGGACGAAGTCCGAGAAATCGCGTCCACGGTTCTGGCGCCCGGGGATCTTGAGGTCTTCGAGCTTCCGCGGCGCGAGGTGGATGGTTCGAGCAGCAACGCACAGTGCACGCCGGCGGACCTCTTTCCCTGCGCCGGCGAAGAAGTGTGCGTTTGCAACGCCGGCGAACCGCCGTGCTTCTGCCGCGTGCGCTCGGACTCGGACGGCCAGAACGATGGCACGCACTCGGCGCTGAGCTCACAGGCATACCGCGTACGCTCGTCCGTGCCGATCATCGCTTACCAGTTCAACCCGCTCGACAACGTGGGCGTATTCTCGAACGACGCTTCAATCCTCCTGCCGACGAGCGGCATTGGCACGGACTACACGGTCGTGGGCTGGCCCCAGACCATCGCCGACGCCGATTGCTTGCCGCAGGATCCGGGCTGCATCGACATTGACTTTGACCTCGGCCGCGACGACGAGGACCTACGTGCGTTTTTGACGGTGCTCGGCACGGCCGAGGAGACCTTCGTGAGCCTGGAGCTCGGCGCGGAAGCGACGCGCGTGTGGCGGCCGGACACGGGTGAGTTGCTCGACCCGAACGTGCCCTTTGAGGTTACGCTCGGTCCTTTTGATGTGCTCAACTTGGAAACGGACGGCCTGAACCAGGACTTCACGGGTACGCAGATCGACGCGAGCTTGCCCGTGACCGTCTTCGTCGGTGGCGAGGCGTCGGACGCGCCGCGCTTCGACAGCTACACCACGCGCCAGTGCTGCGCGGACCATCTCGAAGATCAGCTCATGAGCAACGCGACGCTCGGCTCGTCCTTTCTCGTCGCGCGCATGACGCCGCGCACCGTTGCGCTGAACAACGCCTTCCTCGATCCGCTTCGAGATAGCGTAGCGGAGGTGAACGAACCGGAGTTCGTCCGCGTTCAAGCCGTGGGTCAGCTCGACGGAACGGTGGTGACCACGACGCTGCCGCCGCCGGATGACCGGTTCACCCTCGATTCCGGTCAGTCAAGGATTCTGCGCGCGGAGCAGGACTTCTCGATGAGCGCCCTCGATGGCCGGCCGATCGCAGTGCTTCAGGTGCTTCCTTCGCAGCAGGCCATCGGTATTCCGAGCGTCTACCCCGGCGGCGACCCGGCCATCGTCGTCGTGCCGCCGCGCGAGCAGTACCGGCAGGACTACGTCTTTCTGACGCCGGACCGCTACGCCTTCGACTTCGTAACGATCACGGCGCCGGCGAACGCCACGATTCAGCTCGATGGCGAAGAGATCAACGACCGGCGCTGCGAAGTGTCGCCGGCCGACGGCATCCCGCGCCTACCGGCCGACCCGCCCGCACTCGACCTCGTGTACCGCTGCCAGCTTTCGTTTCCGGAAATCGCCAACTGCGACCCGAACGCCGAGGGCTGCATCGGCGGCGTGCGCGCCGGAGAGCAAAACGACGGGGTGCACACGGTGCTCGCTGACCAGCCCGTCGGCGTGGTGGTGTACGGCTTCGATTCGTTCGTGAGCTACGCGTACGCAGCCGGGCTGAACTTGATCCCGATCCCGCGCTAGCAGGCGAGGAAGGCACGCAAAGCGTGCGTTCCCAACGCCTGCTCCCTTGCCTCGCCAAAGCGATGCCCGTGCCCTCGCCCTTGCCCGCGTACAGTGTTTCTGAAATCAGGCCGCTTAGCGCGGGCAATGGCGCACGCAGCCGCCACGGGCATGAGCATCGCGATTGCTCAGGGCGACAAGGCTTGTGTCTTTTCCTTCGGGCCAGGCCACGCGTCGCGCGCGTTTTCCGTTCGCGAGGCGGCGACCACGATGGCGGGATGTGCTTTCCTGGCGCCATGAAGTACGACGACAGCACGTGGCACTCGGACGGTGACTTTCCCGCGGATTCACCCGCGCGGTTCGGCGGCACGCACATTGGCCTCTTCCTTCGCTGGTGCTTCGAACAGGGGTGGGCCTCGGCGTTGCATGTCGAACGTGCTCCGGCGGATGTGGAGGCGGTCATCGGCGGAACGATGACCGGAACGGATTTCCTCTTTCGCTACTGCGACGGGAAGCTGACGGACGAAGATCTGAACGACGAAGGCAACGCGTTTGCCGCCGTCTACCTATGGCCGCGACGGTCTCTACCTTCGGGACTACTCGATGGTCTTCGATGAGCAGGCATACCGTCAGCCGGAGCTCGAGCACGACTACGGGGTCTTCGACCGGATGCTCAAGGAGCGCCGCCGCTCGGGCGTGATGACGAAGTCCGAGCTATAAACCGATGCGTTTCGAAAGGGCACGCGACGCTCACATCGGGCAAGGGCACCGCCGTTGGCGAGGCAAGGGAGCTGGCGGCGGAGCTCGCCTTTGGCGCTTGTTCCTAGCCAGCTAGAGCCCCGAGGACTTCAAGCTCTTGCTGACGTCTGGGCTTAGGGGGAGGTGCAGGCCGCATTCGCGCTTCTTGCCGAGAATGCGTCCGTCGCGCGGGTCCATGTCGGGCGTGGTGGGCAAGGTCGAGTGCACGTCGCCGATGCTGCGGTAGCCGTCCGCCACGAGCGGGTGGAGCGGGAGGTCGTGCTTTTCGAGGTAGGCGAGTACGTCCTCGTCGGACCAGGGAAGGATCGGATGAATTTTGACGCGGCCGTTTTGCGTACCGACGCGGGGGAGGGCGGCGCGGTGGTCCGTCTGGCCGGAGCGGAGGCCCGCCATCCAGGCTTCGGCACGGAGCTCGTCCAGCGCGCGGGCCATCGGTTCCACCTTGTGCACCTGCAGGTATTGCTGAACGCCTTCTTCGCCTTGCTCCCACTCGGCGCCGAAGAGCGCCTCGCGACGTGCCGCCGTCATGCGCGGAGCGGTAACGTGCAGGTTGAGGTCGAGGCGCTGGCGAAGCGATTCGGTAAAGCGGTAGGTCTCGGGAAATAGGTGGCCCGTGTCGATGAAGATGACCGGCGTTTGCGGGGCGACGCGGCTGACGAGGTGGAGCATGACGGCGGAATGGGCGCCGAAGCTCGAGCTCATAACCAGGCCGTCGCCAAAGCGCTCGGCGGCCCAGTGGACGACCTCTTCGGCGGGCGCGTCCTGAAGGCGTGTGCTCGCACGGGCGACTTCGTCTGGATCGACCTCGATGGCCCTCATGTGCTGCTCCATCTCGCCGCGTCCTCTCCAGTCACTGCGCTTATCTTTATTCTGGAGCTCGGCTTTTGCAATGTGCGCGCGAGTTATTTCTCAAAATCAGGGATAAATGCCATCTGAAATGACTCGATAATCACGACCTTTTTTGTCGGGTTACGACAGGTGCTTCTGCACCGTGCGGCGGTCGACGCCCAGGTGGCGGGCCGTTGCTTCAAGGGTGGGATGCATCGCACGCACGTGCGCGACGTAGCTACGGACCAGCTCCCGGAGGGGAAGATCGCCGCCCTCGGCCGCTCGCCAGGCCGTGGCTTTCGACTCCGGCGCGCGGCGCGTCTTCACTTCGCCCGTAAGGAGGGCGGCACGAACGGTTTGCTCCAGTTCACGGACGTTGCCGGGCCAGGCGTAGTCGGCGGGAATGGTCCGTTCGATCACCTCGGCGATCTCCTCCGCCATCGCTCGGTCTTCCGTGCCGACGACGCGGGTAACCGCCGATTCGACCAAACGGCGCAGTGCGCCTTCGTCCGACGCAATGCGCTCCTGCAGCGAAGGCACGCGCACGACGTCGGAGCACAGGCGGTAGTAGAAGTCTTCGCGCATGCGTCCGCCGACGAGCGTGTCCGGATCGCGGTGCGTCGCTGCGATGACGCGTCCGTCGAAGCGTTCCGTTCGGTCCGAGCCCACGGGCGAGAAGGAACGCTCTTGCAGAACGCGGAGCAGCTTGATCTGCCCGGGTTCATGCAGTTCGCCGATCTCGTCTAGGAACACCACGCCGTGTGGATCGGAGCGCGCGAAGATGCCGGCGCGATTGGCGATGGCGCCCGTGAAGGCGCCCTTCTGATGGCCGAAGAGCGCGCTCGTGAGCAGCTCGCCCGGCACTTCGCTGAGGTTCGCGGCAATAAAGAGGCGTTCGTAGCTCGTCGTGAAGCGGTCGCCCTTCCAGGGGATTCGGCCCGCCCGCCCCAAGCACCCCGCGGCGGACGTTTTGCCGGTGCCGGTTTCGCCGACGAGCAGCAGCGAGAAGTCCTGCATTCGTCCTTCGAGACGTCGGTGGTAGTGCAGCGTGTCGCGGCCGAAGAGCTGCTGCCAAAGTCGATGGCGCAGTGCACGCATGGGCACCTCATCGCCGGGAAGGCGGCGCGTCAGAAAGACGAACGCGCGCCTAAGCTGATAGAAGAGCTCCAGGCTTCGCTCCACGTCGACTTCGAAGGGCGTCAGGTATTCGGCGATGTTTCGATGGGCCACAAAGGGCACCGGATCGGTTTTGCCGCGCTGTGCTTCGATCAGCGCGTCGAAGTCGTCGGCAAAGCGATGAAACGCCTCGAAGAGGGCGGCGTAGCCCAGAAGCTCCCGATCTTCGGCGCCGAGCGCCCTCGCCTTCGGGACGGCGCCTAGCGCCTTTTGCAGCCGCGCGATGAGCTTCGGCACCACCTCAGAATCGTCTGGCGGCAGCGACGTAAGGCGCGCGTCCAGCTCGTAGCGGGCGTCGCTGAAGGGGCTCATGAGGGCGGCAGCCCGGACTTCTTGAAAGAAGCTTCGGGTGGTTTTGGAAAGGTGATCCGGCATTTTATGCCAACATATTATGTTCGCGCGTTGATTGTTAGCTCCGAATAACAAAGGTTTTTTGGCACTAAATCTAGTTTTGTGCGTGTTGTGCCGGTCGGCACGCTCTTCGCTGAAGGGAGGGCATGCTCCATTTGCTCCATACGCCTCGATTTGCGCCCCTCTTCGTCACGCAGTTTCTCGGCGCGCTCAACGACAACCTCTTCAAGAGCGCCCTCGTGGCTGCGCTCACCTTTCGGCTTATCGAGGTCGCCGACCTCGACCTGCTCGTGAATGCGGCCACAGCGCTGCTCGTGCTGCCCTTCTTCTTGTTCAGCGCGTTCGCCGGCGAGCTCGCCGATAGCGTCGATAAGGCGCGCCTTTCGCGCGCCCTGAAGAGCTTCGAGCTTCTCTCGATGGCGCTCGCCGCTTGGGCCTTCGTTCAGGGAAGCGTGGTCGGCCTCTTCGCGGCGCTGGCGCTGATGGGCACCCAGTCGGCGTTCTTTGGTCCGATCAAATACGCGATTCTTCCGCAGCACCTTACCCGCGACGAGCTTGTGGCGGGCAATGCGCTCGTGGAGACCGCCACCTTCATCGCCATCGTGGTCGGCACCGTGATCGGCACGCTCATCGTCGGTCTCGACCTTGCAGCGGTGGGTGGCGTGCTCATCGCGCTGGCCATTGCTGGCCGAGTGGCAGCGTCGAAGATCCCCGCGGCGCCTCCTGAAGCGGGCGCGCGCCTTCGCCTTCGCGGCAGCATGGGCCGCACCCTTCGGGCGCTTCGCACCCGTTCGCTTCGCAGCGCTGTGCTCGCCATCAGCGCCTTCTGGCTCGCCGGCGCGGTGCTGCTCGCCCAGCTTCCCGCGGTGGCGTCCGCCCTCGGTGGCAAGTGGACGCTGGCCCTTTCGCTCGCGGCCTTCAGCCTGGGCATCGGCTTCGGTTCGTTCGTTGCCGAGCGGCTTTCGAAGCGCCTCGGCGCGATGACCTTGGGCACGCTCGCGCCTGCGGCCTTGGCGATGAGCGTCGCGATGGTCGGGGTGGCGCTCTCCCAGACCTTCGCACTGCTCGCCCTTGCGCTCTTTTTGACCGGCGCCGCCGGCGGCGTGTTCATCGTGCCGCTCTACGCGCGCATGCAGGCGGACGCGCGACCCGATGAACGGGCGCGGGTGATCGCCGCCAACAACCTGATCAACGCGCTCTTTATGGTGCTCGGAACGGCCTACGCGGTTGTGCGACTCACCCTCATGAACGCGTCGGCGCGCGACGTCATCGCGGAGATGGGCGCCTTTGTGCTGCTCGTCGCCGTGGTGACCTTCATGCGGACGGCGCGCAGCGCCGTGCAGTGGATGATTCGCGGCCTCATTCGCGTGCTCTACCGCGTGAAGGTTTCGGGCGCCGAGCAGGTGCCTTCGAGTGGTCCGGTCATCGTGTATGCCAATCACGAGAGCTTCGTCGACGCGTTTGTCGTTGGCGCCTTCATCGAGCGCCCGGCCCGCTTCGTGATGGATCACCGAATGGCGAAGATGCCGATCCTTCGTCACTTCTTCGACTTCGCGCGCGTGATTCCCATCGCGAGTCACCGTGAAGATCCCGAGCTCCTTCAGCGAGCCTTCGACGAGATGGAGCAAACGCTACGCAACGGTGAAGTGCTGGTGATCTTTCCCGAAGGCCGCTGCACGCGCGACGGCGAGATGGGCATGTTTCGCCGCGGCGTGCAGCGACTCGTGGCGCGTCTCGACGCAAGCGTTCCGCTCGTACCGGCCCATCTTCAAGGTCTTTGGGGCGGTTTCTTCAGCTACGCCGGCGGACCTCCCATGAAGCGCTTGCCGCGGCGCTTTCGTGCCCGCGTGCGTCTTGCCTTCGGCGCCCCGGGCAACGACCCTTCGCCGGACGCGCTGCGCGCGGAGGTTTGCGCCCTTGCGCCATCGACGCCGTCGCGGCCCGCGTCCCGCGCCGCGGCGAGCGTCCGTCGTGCGCTGACCGTCGTCGCTGCATTGATGGCCAGCAGTCCGGCGCTTAGCTCTGCAGACACGCCGACGGGGGCGGCTGCCGAAGAAAGCGTCGACGCCTCGCGCGGCGAGTCACAGCGCGGCCCCTGGGAGCGTATCGTCGATTCACGCCGAGGTTTGCTCTACGGCATCAGCTTTGGTTTTCAGGGGCAGGAGGGCCTCCGACTCGACGAAGCGCTGCCCAATGTCGCCGTGGGGGTGGAGGTGGCGTACATCCGCCTCTTCGAGTCGTACACTTTCCTTGGCGTCTTCACGGACGTGCGCCTCAGCCAAGCCGCGCAGGGCTTCGACGTCGCCGCCGGCATACGCGCCGGATGGACCGCCGTGAGCTTTGACGTGGGCGCGTACGGACGGGTGGGCGTGCATTCGAGCTTCGGCGTTCGCGCCCGCGGCTGCGCGTCGGCGCTGGTCTTCGCCGCGTGCGGCGGCGTCGTGCACACCGGTGAGGGTTCGTTCGGTGAGGTTACGGTGCTCTTCAAGCAGAACGCGTTATGAACGCTGCTCGATGTGCGGGCGCCGGGCGTGATCGGGCGTGCGGGTGGGCGACCGCATCTGCACGAGCTCTTCGGCGGCTGTCGGGTGAATGCCGATCGTGCCGTCGAGGTCGGCTTTTTTCGCGCCGCATCGAATGGCGACGGCCATCGACTGAAGGATTTCGCCCGCGTGCGGACCGACGACGTGGGCCCCGAGCAATTCGTCCGTTTCCTCGCAGACGACCAGCTTCATAAAGGCCCGGGTGTTGCGCTGGCTAAGGCTCTGCTTCATCGGCCGAAAGTTGGAGCAAAAGGCGACGACGCGATGGCCGCGCTGCCATGCCTGCTCTTCGGTCATGCCAACGGTCGCGAAGGTGGGCGTCGAAAACACCGCCGTAGGCACGTTGGTGTAGTCGAGGGCGCGCTCCGTCTCTTCGAACTCCCGGCGCACAAAACTGATCGCCTCGGCGATGGCAACGGGGGTGAGCTCGAGGCGGCGAATCACGTCGCCGAGGGCAAAGATATGCGCGGCGCTCGTTCGATAGTTCTCGTCGACGATGACCGACCCGTCGTCCGCCACGTCCACGCCGGCGGCATCGAGACCGAGGCCCTGCGTGTTTGGCACGCGGCCCGTCGCCGCCAGTTGCGCTTCGCCCGTCAGCTGCGTGCCGTTTTCCAGGTGCGCCGTGATGCCCTCGGGACCCTTGGTGAGCCGGTCGATCGTTTGTCCGAGGTGCAGATGCACGCCGTCCGTCCGCATTCGCTCTTGCAAGAACTCGACGCACTCTTCGTCAAAGGTCCGCAAGACGCGCGGTCCGCGGTGCACGAGGTGCGTTTCGGTGCCGAGCAGGTTGAAGAGGCACGCGAGCTCGACGCCGATGTACCCGCCTCCGGCGATGACAATCGACTTGGGCAGGGCTTCGAGGTGAAAGACATCGTCGGACGTGATGCCCAACCCGGCGCCTTCGATCTCAACGACGTCCGGGCGTCCGCCGACGGCGATGAGGAAGCGCGCCCCTTCGATGGAGCGCTGGCCGACGCGGACCGTGGTTGGGCTGTCGAAGACGGCACGACCGCGAACGATTTCGACGCCGGCGCCCGTGAGTCCGCGTTCGTAGAGGCCGCCGAGCCGGTCGAGCTCACGGTCTTTGTTTTCGATCAGGCGCTTCCACTCGAAGCCCTCGGTCTTGACGTTCCAGCCGTAGGCGGCGGCGTCGGTGAACTCGCCCGCGAAGCGGCTGGCGTAGACGAGGAACTTCTTCGGTACGCAGCCGCGGTGCACGCACGTGCCGCCGAGATCCTTTTCCTCGATGATACAAACGCGCTTGCCCAGCTGGCCCGTAAGCCGAGCCGCGCGAACGCCGCCCGAGCCACCTCCGATAACAACGAGATCGTAGGGCGAGGAGGAGCCTGCAGCGTTCGACATGGACACGCTATACCGCTGGGCCTGCTCGATTGCTCATGTTTCTTGGCGATGGGGGGCGCGGGCACAATCCCGAGCGAAGACGGCGATGAGCACAACTACGGCTACTTCGGGACGCCGGGTCTCGGTGGACCTGGGCGTTAGCGCCGCGCGGGCCTCTGCGTGGCCGGCCTCTACGCCCAGCTACTTGCGCGCGGCCCTTTGCGGCCAGCCCTCCGCGCACAGCCCTTTACGCTCGGAGCGGACGCCGCTAAACACGCGCGAGCGGCAAAGTCCGCGGGAGGAACGGCGATGGCAGACCTGAAGGGAAAGACCCTATTCATCACCGGCGCGAGCCGGGGCATTGGCAAGGCGATTGCCCTGCGGGCGGCCAAGGACGGCGCGAACGTCGTGATTGCCGCGAAGACCGCCCAGCCCCACCCGCGCCTCGAGGGCACGATCTACACGGCGGCGGAGGAGATTGAGGCCGCCGGGGGTACGGCGCTTCCTTGCGTGGTCGACATTCGCTACGAGGCGAAGGTTCAGGACGCCATCGACCAGGCGGTGGAGAAGTTCGGCGGCATCGATATTCTCGTGAATAACGCGAGCGCCATCAATCTGACGGACACGAAGACCGTCGAGATGAAGCGCTACGACCTGATGCATTCGGTCAACACGCGCGGGACCTTCCTCTGCGGCAAGCTTTGCCTGCCCCATCTAGCGAAGGCGGAAAACCCGCACATCCTCAACCTCTCGCCGCCGCTCAACATGGACGCGAAGTGGTTCAGCCGGCACGTGGCCTACACGATGGCAAAGTACGGGATGAGCATGTGCGTGCTCGGCTGGGCCCAAGAGTTCGCCAGCAAGGGCATCGCCGCCAACGCCCTTTGGCCGCGGACCGCGATCGCCACCGCTGCCGTGAAGAACCTGCTCGGCGGCGATGCGCTCATCAAGCGCAGCCGAACGCCCGACATCATGGCCGACGCCGCCCACTGGATCCTCACCCAGCCGGCGAAGGAGTGCACCGGCAACTTCTTCATCGACGACGACATCGTCACGGAGAAGCTCGGCATCACGGACCTCGACCAATACGCCGTCGATCCGACGCAAGAGCTCGCGCCAGACTTCTTCGTATAGGAATCTGTTGCCGGGTCGAGTGCGCTTACCGACGCCGATAAGTGTTGCAACAGATTCCTGGTGATCATCAGGATTTTTCGGGCGTTGGAGGGCTGCGTCGAACGTTGATAGCCAAGCGTCGAGCACCGTGCGTTGAACGTTCAGCGGCCGGCGCTGAGCGTCCTGCGTCGAGCCTTCAGCGGCCGGCGCTGAGCGTTCTTCTTCGAGCGTCGAGCGCGTCCTGCGTCCTGCATCGAGCGTCCTGCGTCGAGCGTCGAGCGTCCTGCGTCCTGCGTCC
>JBCCRV010000135.1:0-12986 GCA_039201085.1 Myxococcota bacterium
CCCATGACCAGGTTCGCCGGCACCCAGACGAACGGGTGCACTTCTTCGATGCTGCCCGCGCGTATGGACCAGACGTTGCGCGTCTATGTTTCCTTAGGCCGGGGTCACGTGGGCTAAGTCCCGCGTCCTATCGTCGTGTGGAACACACGAGATCGACAGGACGCTCCCCCACCCATTTTCTTTCACCCGTTCGACAGCATACGAAGGCGGGATGTGCCGCGGAGCCCGCCGGTTCCCCGCCGACGAACCAACCAACGTCTTAGTCCGCGGCCGGTTCGACGTACACGGCGTGCGCGGTCTTTCGAAGCAAGCGCTCGGTCACGCTGCCCAAAAAGAACCGCTCCAGGGCGCCGCGCTCGTGGGCAGCGACGGCCAGGATATCGCCCTCGCTGGCGGCTTCGTCGATCACGTCTTCCGGATCGCCGTGGGCCACGTGAACCCTCGCCGGGCATTCGAGCCGCGCCGCGATCGTGTCGAGGTGCGCCTCGGTGGCGCTCACAAACTCTTCGAGGCCCGTCAGTGGCGCTGCCGGCGCGAGGGGGGCCGAAAGGGCGGCGGCGCCAGCGGGCGTGACGGCGCGTACGAGCGTGCAGCTGCCGCCGTGCTTGCTCGCGAAGCGATCGATGTTCTGCACGAGCACCGGTACGTCCTCTTCAAAGGGCACACCGATCACCCAGTTGCAACCCGATAGGTCGCGTGGGGCTACGCCGCGCGCCGCCAGCACGGGGATCTTCGCGTGCGTGATGATGCGGCGCGCCGTGCTTCCGAGGCCGCTGTCGTGCGGCCCGACCACGATAAGGCTCGCCTTCTCCGCTTCGGCCACGCGCAGCGTTTCCTCCCACGGTCGGCCCGTCGTGACGACGAGCTCGCAGTGAAGGTCCAGGGACTTTGCGTTCTCCGCGAGCGCGGCCTCATGGGCCTTACGGCGCTCCTCGAGCCGGCCCGTAAGGGCCATCGCCGCGGCGCGGATCTTGTCCGGAACGGCGGGCGTATCAAACTCTGCGCCGTCCACGTGCAGCAGCTTGAGGCGCAGCTGGAGCGAACGCGCAAACGCACTCGCCCAAGCCAGCGCCGTCGCGCCGCTCATGCCCAGATCGGTCGCGCAAAGAACCGTGCCTTGTTCCGTCATCGTCGGCCTCCAGGCCCCAGGGTGGCGTTCCCCTCCCGGCGCGTCAAAGGTCCCGCCCCTTAGGGGTGGCGGGCGACGCGGGCGTCTTGGCGATTGAGCAGCTGAAGGCGCTGAGGAAAGTCGACGGGCAGCTCGATGGGCGTGAAGTCGCCAAAGTAGCGCGCTTCTAGCCGTGCAGCGCGTGCCGGAAGGTCTTCCGGAATCGGGCCTTCACACCCCTCGGGCAAAAGATCTGGAAGCACGGCCGCCAGCGCCTGCGCGTGCGGCGCTAGACTGCCGGCCGCGTCGGCGTCGACGCCGCAGGCCTGGGCCAGCGCCACGTAGGCTCGAGCCGGGTCCGCAAAGGACGCGATATAGGCGCCGATCTCGTCCCGCACGGCAACGCCGAGCTGCCCGACCCGAGCCCCCGGACAGCCAATGCAGGCGCGCCGACCTTCGCGCCGATCGCGGGCGTGGCGAAGCTCGTGCACGCCCACGCTCCCGGCCACCCACGTCGCGAGCGTTTCGACGGCGGGCGCCAGCTGGGGCAGCTCGCCGAGGCGCTCGGACGCACCGATGAGGCGGGCCGCTTCGTCGAGCGTCACCTGCGGGCAATCGCCGCCGCGACCTCGCTCCAGCGCACCGATCAGCGCCTCCTGATCCGGCGGGCTCAGCCCGTTCCACGGCAGGCCGTAGATGCGAAAGGTGTTGCCGCATTCCGCGCGCGCATGGATCGAAGCCGCCACCTCGATGAGCGCAAGCTCGTCGACGGCAGTTTCTTCGAGGAGGGCGCGCTCGTCCGCCGGAAGGGCCAGCGCCGCCGCGTCGCGCACGAAAGGCGCGAGCGTTCGCAGCGAAGGCGGCAGGCGTGCGTCCAGACCGGCGCTCAGCATTGGCCAAATGCGGTGCACGGCGAAATGCACCGTGCGGTCCATCATGACCATCGCCGCATCCCGATCGGTGTGCCCGAGAAATCCCTCGTCCACGTTGGTGAGATCGGCGCGTTGGAGCAGCCGAAGGCGGCCGCTCGGCGTGTCGTGGTTCGAAAGGACCTCGTAGCTCCGCGTGTAGAGCAAGGGCGGATCGTCCACGCGCATCGTTGCTTCGAGGCGCCAGGGCACGTCCGCTTCGTCAAGGTAGTGGTTGTAGGCCCAGAGCAGGTAGTCGATGCGCCGCGCCTCTTCGAGGGGCGTTTCCAGACGCAGCGCCAGCTCGTCGAGCAAGGCCACGAGGTTGCGGTCTGCCCCGTGGCTATAGCGCAGTTCCACGAACGCGCGGTGGGCGGCCTCTTCGGCGCGCCGCCGGGTCGCCCGGGTCTCCGCACGCATCGCCCGTCCGCGCGCGATGGTCCAGGCGGGCCAGCGCTGGCCAACAGCGTCCCGAAAATCGACCTCTTCCGTGTGCGGGGGATGGGCGGCCTCGAAGCGCGGCTCGCCCCGAAGGTCGATTTCACCCCGAAGCAGGGCGAGCGCCGGTTGCCGAAACGCATAGGCCATCGTGAACGCGGCAACCACGGCCGCCGCCAGCGCAACGCGCGGACCCAGCGCTGGCCGGAGGCGAATCGGTGGACGAGGACGGTGCATGAACGGTCGTACGAAGCCTAGCGCCCCTGCGGAGCAGGGGAAGGACCTCGACGCGTGGCGAATGTTCCCTCGCCAGATGGAATGTCCCGAGCCAGACTCTGGGTCGTGGCGTCCCCGTCCTCCGCTAGCCAGCCCCGAACGCGCCGTCGGCTCGGCGAAGAGGGCCCATCGAACGATCGTGTCCCCACCGAAGCGCCCCTTTCGATCGGACTCGAAGGCGAGGTGTTCGCCACGACGATGCGAACGCCGGGCCACGACGAAGAGCTCGCTTTGGGGTTTTTGCTCGCCGAAGGGTTGATTCGCGGGCTGGACGACGTCGACCGCGTCGTCGCGGACAACGGCCGCGTGAACGCCTGGCCGGCACCGGGCTTCGCCTTCGACCACCGCGGCGCCGAGCGACGGCGCGGCACCTTGAGCACCTCCAGCTGCGGCATCTGCGGCCGCGCCTCCATCGACGACCTGATGGCGAACGTGAAAGCCAACGAGGCGGCCACGCACCTGTCGCTCGAGAGCGTCGAACGGGCCGTCGCCGATCTGCACGGCGCGATGACCCTCTTCGAGCGAACGGGCGCCGTGCACGGCGCAGCGCTCTACGACCATTTCGGCGCGCGGCTCGTGGTTCGCGAGGATGTGGGCCGCCACAACGCCATCGACAAAACGCTCGGTGCGCTCCTGCGGGAGGGGTTGGCGCCCGCGCTGCTCGCCATCAGCGGCCGGGCTTCCTTCGAGGTCGTGCAAAAGGCCGCCGCCGCCCGTGTTCCCATCGTGGCCACGCGAAAGGGCGTGACTTCCCTTGCCGTCGACGCGGCCGCGCGCGCGCAGATCGCCCTGGTCTCGTTCTTGCGCAACGGCACGGGCAACGTGTTCGGGGCCGACGCTCGCATTCGCTAACGGTCTTCGTAGAAAGTCGAGCCGGCCATGCAGTACTCGCGAAAGAACTTGCGCTGCGTCTCCGCCGTGCACGGCTCGGGCGCTTCAAAGGGCGTCTCGAACAGCTCCGCGTCGGGCCCCGCGTTCTGAAGGCGGCACACGCACGCCGCGTTTTCGCAGCTCATGGCGATCAAGCCGTCCGTAGCTCCATGCATCTGACCCCGGGCGGCCGTGCACTCGGCGTTCACGGAGCAGCTCGACGTTTGCACCCCGTTCATGCGCTGCACGCGCACGGACCCCGCGTTGATCATGCAGTTGGCGAGCCGCGGCCCGGCAGGCATGAAGGGCGGCGGCTCGGCGTGCGGCACGGGCTGCGGTTCGCGCACGGCCTCCGGAGCGGCCGGCGGGATGCGCGCTGCACACCCCGAGGCGAGGGCGAGCGTCAGCAGCGCCGTGTGCGTCACGGGCCGCCTACCAGCGCCTGAAGCACGTCGACCAGCGCATCGGTTCCCGCGACGCGAACCGCGCCTCTCGGCGCCGAAGGCCCTTCGTCGCTTTCGATCAGCGCGCCGACGCCGCACTCGACCGCCCATGCGATCGCCGGAAGATCGGTGACGTCGTCACCGGCAAAGAAGACCGACTTCGCGCCGACTTCGCGAGCGATGGCTCGAAGCGCCGATCCCTTATCGCCGAGCTCGCGCGACGCCTCGAGTACGCCCCGACCGCGCCGGGTTTGCAGGCCGTGCCGCCGCGCTTCTTCCTCCGCCCGATCGAGCAGGTCGTCGGGCACGTTCAATCCGCGCACGTGCACGCCCACGCTCCGCGCCTTGGCTTCGTAGCGCGCTCCGCTCGCTAGCACCCACGCCCCAAAGGCCTCGAGCGCCTCGTCTTTGGGCGCCGGCGCCGTGCCGTCTTCGCCGGGCGAAAGGAGCCGTCCGCCGTGCTCGACGGCCCGCCAAAAGCTTGAGTCGGGCACGAGCGTCGCGAGCGCCGCCGCATCGCGACCGGTGATCAAAGCGAGCACAATCCCTTCTTGCCTGCGAAGCCGGTCGAGAAGCGCAAGGGTGGCGGCGGGCACACGCGCTGCGTCCGGATCGTTCACGATCGGCGCAAGCGTTCCATCCACGTCGAGGGCGATCAGCCGCGGCGCTTCGCCCGCCAGGATACGGGCGGCGACGGTCGCCGCGTCAGCCATGTTCGAGAAGCTCCAGGTACCCATCGGCCCAGCGGTGCACGTCGAGCGCCTCCACATCCTCGAGCAGCGATCGCATGCGGCGGGTCTTGTCGCGCTTGCTCATGCGCAGCGCGCGCTCCATCGCATCGGCGATGCTCTCGACGTCGTAGGGATTTACGAGCACCGCTTCTTCCAGGTAGTTCGCCGCGCCCGCAAACTCGCTTAAGATCAGCACGCCGTCGCTGTGCACCCGCGAGGCAACGTACTCGTGCGCCACGAGGTTCATCCCGTCCCGAAGCGGCGTTACCACGGCCACGTCCGCCGCCTGGTATTGGGCCATCAGCGAGGCCTGGTCGAAGTTTCGGTAGAAATACTGGAAGGGAACGGTTCCCGTGGACGCGTAGCGACCGTTCAAATCGCCCACGAGCCGATCGATGTCGTCCTTCAGCTTCGAGTAGGCGGCCACGTCCGTTCGGCTCGGCACCATGATTTGCACGAACACCAGGTCGTCGCGCGCTTCCTTTGAGCGCGATAGCAGCGCGTCGAAGGCACGAATGCGCTCGGGAATGCCCTTCGTGTAGTCGAGCCGATCGACGCCCAGGAAGACCTTCCGATCGCCGATCTTGGCGCGAAGCTCGGCGACTTCCGAGGCAACGCTCTCGGACGCCGCAAGCTTGCGCAACATGTTGACGGGAATGCCGATCGGCGCGGGTAAGACGCGAACGACGCGTCGACCGACCTTCACCGTGCCGCGAACCCGATCGACGTGCCGATCGGTGTAGTGATCGACGCACTCGAGAAACGAGTCGGCGTATTCCTGCGTGTGAAAACCGAGCACGTCGGCGCCGAGCAAGCCCTCGAGAATGTCCGTTCGCCACGGGAGGATCCCGAAAAGCGAGCGCGGCGGCCAAGGCACGTGGCAGAACCAACCGATGCGACTTCGCGAGCGCTTCTGCCGAAGGAGGCGTGGCACGAGCATGAGATGGTAGTCCTGCACCCACACCGTATCCGCGGGTCTGCTCGCCGCGAGCACGACGTCCGCAAACTTCTGATTGGCGTCGACGTAGTCCTTCCAAGGTGCTTCGGACACGCGCATCGTCGTGGGAAAGCTGTGCAGGAGCGGCCAGACAATGGCGTTGCTCACGCCCATGTAGAAGCCCTCTTGCAGGCGCTTGCTGAGGGCGACGCCGGCGAGGTCGTAGGCCACGTCGGGCGCGTCTTCGACGGTTTCAAAGCCCTTCGCGTGCTTGGCGCTCACCCAAACGCCGCCGCGATCGGCGAGCATCGGATGAAGCGCCGCCACGAGCCCGCCGGCGGAGCGAACCCAACGGCCGCCCTCACGGCGGTAGGGCCCGCGGTTTGAAACGACGACCAGCTTCCGCGCGCGCGCCATGGCGAGACGCTACAAGGGCGCGCACGCCCAGCGCAACGCTTCAAGGCGCGGCACGCCTATGCTATCGCTAGCCATGGCCGAACCGGAACACGAGAGCGCCAAAGCCAAAGTGCAAAAGCGCGCCCTGGGCAAGACCGAAATGCAGGTCTCGGAAGTCGCCCTCGGTCTTTGGGGCCTAACGGGCGCCTACGGTCCCGTCACCGAAATGGTCTTCGAGGAAACGGTCAAGGCCGCTCTCAAGGCCGGCGTGAACCTCTTCGACGTCGCGCCCCTTTGGGGCGACAGCGAAACGCGCCTCGGTGCGCTGGTGAAAGAAACGCGCGACGACGTGCGCATCATGACGCGCGCCGGCGCCCAGTGGACGGACAACACGCTGCAGCACCGCTTCAACATCGACGCCCTCGAGGCGGACTGCGAGGCGTCACTCAAGGCGCTCGATACGGACTGGGTCGACGTATGGATGCTGCACGATCCGGGCGAAGACGTCGTGCTCGACGACAAGGTGGTCGAACTCGCGCAGCGCCTCAAAGCCGAAGGCATGATTCGCGCGTTTGGCGTCACCACATCGCGCACGGACGTGGCGCGCGCCGCCATTCTCAAGGGCGCAGACGTGCTCTGCATGCCGGTGCACATGCTTCATTCGGACGACGCGGTGGATCTCGAGTTCGACCTCGAAGAGTCGGGCACCGGTTTCATCGCGCGCAGCCCGCTCTCGCACGGCTTGCTTACGGGCCGGTGGACCGAATACCGGCGCTTCGCGAGTGACGACCACCGTAGCCTGCGCTGGACCAAAGAATCACTGCGCACCCGGGTGCGCACGGTGAACGCCCTTCGGTACCTGGTGCATGACGACGTGCCGAACCTCGCCGCCGCGGCCCTGCGCTACGTGCTGGGCGTGAAGGGCGTAAGCGCCGTGATCCTGGGCGCACGCCGCGCCGCGCAGATCGAAAACGCCGCGAAGATGGCGGGCAAGCCCCCCTACCTGCCGGACGAAGATCTCACGCGCCTCGGCCAAGTGCTCGCCGCCGCCGGCGCGTAGGCTTCAAAAATGTGACGCGCGCGTCGGTGTGCGCGAGCTCTCAAAGGCCGCAACGAATGCCGGCGAAGGCACGCGCCGAAGGCCGCCGCGAAGCGCGTTCTGAGGGCCAAGAACGCGCCTACGGCCTGCGCTTGGACGTCTTTTCACCGGGACTGACGCGCGTTGCACCCCGTCGGCGGAGTGTGCACACACTGTCGCCTAATGTAGGACCTGCGACTCGGCTACCGCTGGGGCGATTGGGAAGGCACGGTGCACGAACGCAACGCTTCCGACGGAGGGCGCGCTACTCGCGGGAAGCCCCGGCACGGTCTACGAGCTCAGCGTAGCCGGCGGTGACAACGCCTGCGGCGCCTGGGGCGGTTTCGGGCGCCCTGACGATCACCCTGACGATCACCCTCGAATAGCCGCCGATGCGGCCCGGGCGTCGGGAGTAGCTCCGTACGCGGGAACGGAAACTGTTCCCGCGGAACGCGGCGAGTGCTCTCGCGCCCGGGGCGGCGCGTTTTCCTCGCAGATCCGCGGCTCACGCGCAGGCACGCGCTTTGCTCCTAGGCGGGCATGGACCCGTGGCTGCGCGTTGCCCTCCTTTTAGTGGCCCTTTGCGTGGGCTGCGAAGGCACGATCTCAAACGAGGCGCCCCGGCCGCCCAACGCCCCCGGCCTTCGCGGCAACGGCGGCCGGGGCGGAGAAGACGGTCCGCCCAGCGATCTTGTGCGCCAGGTGACCGAGCCGCGTGCCACCTGCGCGCCGGGCGGAAGCGGCGGCGCCAACACGGACATGCGCCGCCTCTCGCGGGCCGAACTCGAGGCGCTCTTTAGCGACGCCCTCGGCGCCGCCTTCGAGCGCGACGAAGTGCAAGCGGCGTTCTCCGCGATCCCCTCGGACCCGCTCGAAGAAAAGCCCATCTTCTTCGAGCCCGAGCCGGGCCTCGCGCTGGCCGAGACGCTCCTGGCCTTTGCCGAAACGGCCGCCCAAAACCTGGTGCAGGGCGGTGCGGGCGCCGTCGGCGAGTGCGCAGCCAACGCCAGCGAAACCTGCGCCGCATCCGTGCTCAGCGAACTGAGCCTTTCGCTCCTGCGCCGCCCCCTCGAACACGGTCGACGCGCCATGCTGCTGCAAACCTTTCGCAGTGCCGGCGGCACGCAGGGCCTTCAGCGCATGCTGAGTCAGCTGCTCCTCGCGCCGGAAATCGTCTTTCACCTCGACCGCATGCGAGGCAGCGCCGAAGGATGCCTCGACCTCGAGGCGGCCCGGACGGACGCCGTGCTGATTCAAGGCGAAGCGGAAGCACCCGTGCCCGCCGAGCTTCGCGAAGACGGCTGGGTCGTGTGGGAGCTCGACGCCGACGCCGCCCTCACGAACTACGAGCTCTTCTTCGAAGTGCAGGGCGCGCCCGTTCGCGTGCTCACACACGTGAACGGAAGCGAGAGCTTTCAAAGCGCCGTCTTCGCCCCGGGTATTCACAGCCTTCGCCGCCCGATCGACATCGGCCGCGGCGAACAGCTGCGCCTCGGCGTGCGCCCGGAAGTTGGCGAAGGCACGATCCGCCTGCATCGCGTGGCCGTGCGCCGCACGGGCTGCGCGACCGAATCGGTGCTTCCCGTCGACGCCTTCACGATCGCGTCGCGCCTTTCCTTTGGCCTCACGGGCCGCGGACCGGACGCGGCCCTTCTCGCCGCCGCGGCCGACGGCAGCCTTCTCGATCAAGCCGTCGCCCTCGAGCACGGTGAGCGGCTCAGCCAGAGCAGCGCCGGTCGCGCCTACTTCCGCGAGTTCGCCCGCGACTGGCTGAGCTACAGCAAGCTCGCCGATCCCAACGGCTTTGTCGGCGAGCGTGCCGGCATCGAAACGGACGGCCTCGCTGCCGAAGCCGTCGAAGAAGCCCTGCGCTTCATCGATCACGTGGTCTTCGAGCTCGACGGCGACCCCGCCCAGCTGCTCACCGAGCCCGTCGGCTTTCCGCACACGGAGCGCCTCGCGGCCCTCTACGAATCGGAGATCTCCACCGGTGAGCCCGTCGAGCTTCCCCACCACGCCGGCCTGCTCCTTCGCCTGGCGTCCCTGATGAGCCCGGGCACCTACAGCTCGCCCGTCGTGCGCGGCGTCAGCGTGCGCGAGCGCATGCTTTGCAACGTCTTTGGCGGCCTTCCGGAAGTGCCCGACGCTCGCTTCAGTAACGCGCCGGATCGCCGCGAGACGTCGAACCGCGACTACTTCGACGCCCTCACGGGCGACGCCGCCTGCGCGGCGTGCCACGCCGCCATCAACCCACCGGGCTTTTCCCTCGAAGCCTTCGGACCGCTGGGCAACCGTCGTGAACGGGAAGAAGTGCTCGACGACGAAACGGGCGAACTCATCGCCACCCATCCCGTCGATGCGAGCGCCTGGTTCGACGCGGACCTCGACGCCTGGGTTCCCGTCGAAGAGCCGAACGATCTCGTCGGTGAAATCGCCGCGAGCCAAAGCCTCCGCGAATGCGTCGCCCAGCGAGTCTACAGCTGGAGCCGCTTGCGCGCCGTTGCGCCGCGGGACAGCTGCGCGCTCACGGAAATCGTCGACGCGCTGAACGACGGCGCGAGCGTGCGCGAGGCCTGGGTTCGTTCCGTGGTCAACGCCGACCTCACGCAGCGCGTGCACGGAGGCGAACTCTGATGCGCGCCAGAGCTCATCTCAAAAACCGCCGCGGCCATGTTTCCGCCAGCTCACCCGACCTTCAGCCATCCCCTCACCTTGAAAATGCTCGGCATTTACTTCGCTTCGCGGACGCTGAATCCCGCGCAACCTGCTCGAAAACCTCGCCACGGCGATTTTTGAGATGAGCTCTCCACCCTTCGGTCGCTTCCCTTCGAAAGGACGCCCCATGATCTCCCGACGCATGTTCCTTCGAGGCGCGACTGGCGCGTCCCTCGCGATTCCCTTCCTGCCCTCGATGGTCGCCAAGGGCCAAGCCGGCGGAACGCCGCTGCGCTACGTGCAGTGGGCGACGACCCACGGCCAATACGACGACCGCTTCTTTCCCTCGGACGCGATGCTCCGTGACGTCGGTGATGGCGTGCGCGCCGGTCGCCTCAGCGATCTCGGCGGATCGATCTCGAGCGTCCTTCGGCCTTTCGATCGCATTCGCGACCGGATCAGCGTGCTTGGCGGACTCGATGTGCTGCACCAGCGCAACAACCACAACGCGAGCGCGCCCACCTGCGGGAGCACCAACTGGGGCCGCGACGGCGACTCCGCCTGCGACAGCCACAACTGCGTGCCCTTCGGCCACTCGGTGGACGCGGTCCTCGAAGACCACATGCGCGCTTCGGGGCTGCCGGTTCGCCGTTCGGCCCTCCGGCTTACACCCGGATCGTCCGTATCGGGCAAATGGGGAAGCTTCTGCTGGCGCGACGGCGAACGCATTCGCGACGGTTTCGACTCCACGCGCGGCGCCATGAGCGCCGTCTTCTCGGGCGAGTCCGCGGAGTCCGTCCAGCAGTTCGACGTCGTGGATAGGGTGGTCGACGACTACCGACGCGTTCGCGACAGCGGACGCATCGGACGGCGCGATCAGCAGCGCCTCGACCAATACCTCACGTTGCTCAGCGAAGTGCAGAGCGGTCGTGGCCGCGGCGGAACCATGATGAGCTGCGCGGCGCCGCCCCAGCAAGAAGAGCGAAACTACCTCGCCGAGCACCAGAACGCCGTAGACATCGCCACGGCGGCCCTGGCCTGCGGCGCAACGACCGTCGTTGCCTACCACGTCGTTCAGGGCGTGAGCGAATCCGGCGACATGGAATCGGACGGCGTGAAGCACCACAGCTGGGCTCATCAGCCGGCCGATAAGGACAAGCACGCGTACATGCAACAGGTTCGCTACAGCCTCTTCGCGCGCTTTGTGGAGAACCTGCACGGCATGGAAGACGCCGACGGCAACACCGTGCTCTACAACAGCCTGCTCTACGCTTCGACGGAGCTTTCGAAGCCGGGCCACGGCTCGGGCCATCTCCAACACATGCCCCTCGTCGTAGCCGGCGAAGCGGGCGGGCGAATGCGCACGGGCGAATACGTGCATTTCGGCGGAAGGCCGATCAACAACTTCCTCGTCGGCATCTTCGACGCCTTCGGTCTTCAGCCCAGCGACTACGAGCGCGGTCGCGTGGGCTTCGGCGACTACGACGGGCGCGATTCGGGCCGCTACAGCGCCTACACGGGAAGCGATGCGGCGAAGCGCCGGCCGGTGTCGTACCTTTTTCGTCCTTGAAGAACGCGTCGAAGAAACGGCTGCGCCGCCACCAGCGCAACAATGCCCGGCTCGCCGGTGAATGGGATCGCTACGCGCCCCATCGCCGCCGCGTCATGGCGCTGCTCGCGGCGTTGCTTCACGGCAAGAGCCGCATCGCCCTGCTCGGCGCCGGAAATAGCAACGACGTGGATCTCCGCGCGCTCATCGAAAGGGACCACGAGCTGCACCTCTTCGACCTGGACGCCGCCGCGCTGGCGCGCGCCAAGGCGCGTGCTCCCGGCGTGCACGTGCACCAGGCGGAGCTGGCGTCGCCTCGCACGGGCTGGGCGCCGGAAGCCGCCGCTGCGCTCCTCGAACGCATGGATGGACCGGCGGATCTGGCCGTGTCCCTCGGCCTCCTGAGCCAAGTCGTGTGGGCCCTCGCCGACGCCCACGGCGGCCTACGCGGCGAAGCCAAAGGCCACGCCGAACGCGCCGTTCGCGCCCACCTCGAGCTCGCGTCGCTCCTCAGCCCGAATCGGCTCTTCATCGTCGATACGGCGCCCTACGAAACGCACGCGAGCGCATTCGAAGCACTGAGCGAACACGACCAGCTACGCGCCCTCGCCGCCGTGGAAGGACGGGGCGATGCCATCCCTTTAACGACACCCCGCTTTCTCACGCAAGCGCGCATCGACGTAGGCGCAAACCCGGTCCTTCACGCGCCATGGATTTGGCCCGTCGCCAAGACCCGTCCGTTCCTGACGTACGCGTTGAGCGAAACGCCCTCGCCGTAGACGGCGCCGGACTTTGGCGGTCGCAGGCGCGAGGGATTCGACGGACGCTGGGAGACGCCTCTTCAGGCCTGCGGTCCGCGTTCTTGCTCACTCGGAGCACAGGGGAGATCTGGCGCAGCGCGCGCGAGAAGCACGAGGGCTGAGCGGGAGGTGGGAGGTGGGAGTGTGAGTGCGAGGTGTGAGCGGGAAGACTGAAGAGTGAAGAGTGGCGTGAGCGGGAAGAGTGAAGAGTGAGGCGTGGGCGGGAAGAGTGAGGTCGGGAATAGCGCCGCAGACGGGCAGGCGTGAAGGGCGGCGGGCCCGGGAAGGCGCAGGACTCGGGTGGAGAGTGCGGCGAAGGAAGGGGTTGAAACCTCTCTCGAGTCGGAACGCCGGTAAAAAGAATGCGCGGGACCAACCTCGGAAGGTTGATCCCGCGCAAGAGGGGTCGCCGTTATCCTTTAGCTAGGCGGCTTTGGTGTCGTTCGACACGCGGAAGGCTGCCGCCATGTTGGCGAGGTCGTCGGTCGCTTGGTTGCCGCTACCGTTGACCATGATGACGTTGCCCTTGCCGGCCGCGGCGTCGCGGATCGTGTCCCAGTGGTTGGTCATCATCAGCATCGCGAGGATCGTCTCCTCGCTCGTTTGGGGCATCGCCGTCTTCAGCTTGTCCATTGCCTCGTGGTAACCCTCCGCAATGGCCAGTCGCTGGGCCGCAATGCCTTCACCCTGAAGGCGCTTGCTCGTCTTCTCCGCTTCGGCGACGCCGACGAGGCGAATGCGCTGCGCTTCCGCTTCGTTTTGGGCCGCTTCCATCTCGCGCTGGGCGGCGATGACGC
>JBCCRV010000136.1:0-12964 GCA_039201085.1 Myxococcota bacterium
GACGATTCCATGCGCTGACCTCGCAACCAATGGTCCATGCGGGGCTTCGGGCTGTCAGACCAATCGGCAGTGCAACGGCGTCGCCACGTCGTGTTCATCGCTCCCGCAACGGGAGTGCTTTATGCAGCAGGGCTGCTCGTTCTCCGCGGAGCGCGGTTGCGAAGGCACCGCTGACGGGTGCTTCCAGTTCGATTCGAACGAGGTCTCTTGCAACGACCAAGGCGGTTGTTCATTCAGCGCCGTCTGCTTTGGTGAACCAAGCATGAGTGATCAAGAGATCTGTGCGGGGATAACAGACCGAGACATGTGCGAGGCATTTGGTCAATGCCGGCCGATGTAGCGATCCACACAACATCCATCCTTCGGGAGTGAAGTGTTCCGCACGTGACACCGGCCACTCGCAGGGTGTTACATCGCGGCGCTTCGAAACGCGGTGACGCGAGCCCCGCTGTCACTTTTCGGGCGCCGAAACGGCGCGTCGCGCTCCGATGCTTCTGGCATGCATCGTGCTGTTTGAAAGGTGATTCGCAAGCGCATCACGCGTGCGATTACGGAGAACACATGACGAAGAAGTATCCTCGAGCCGTTATCGCCCCGACCGGACGTGCATCGTGCCTTCACTCCAAAGAGAAGATTTCAAAAGGCACGCGGCACGGCGCGTGTCGATCCCTGGAGCGGTGAAGGTCCCATGTATGGAGACGAGATCGATCTCCTGCAGTTTACGCTCAGGGACGGCGGTCACGGGTTCTACGTGCGCAAGCGCTTCGACCACGGCGATGACTACACCGATTTTTGTGCGGCCTTCGGCGCTCCCGAGAGCGCGTTCGCCCTTACCGCTACCAGCACGGAAGCGGACGCGCGCGCAGCCGCCGCCACCTTCCTCAGCGGTCGCGAAGTCTTTTGAACTTCATCGTGGGGTTATCTGCGGTCAACGGGCCCCACGAACCGTTCTCCTCGGTTGTGTAGGGGGACTACGCCCCTAGGGATGTCGGGAAGGTCATTCCTAGGGCCTAACGCGAAATCAGGTGACACGTGGGACTAAGAGAGATTCGAGACTTCATTGCACAAGACGCCCGAGAACTGGATGAAGAAGCGCTCCTCGACTTCGCCGGTACGCCGGCTTGCTTGGGCGGTCTGTTCTTGGGCGATGCGCTCCCGCTCGAGGATGGCGACCACTTCATTGGTGAAGAGGACTACGCGCAGCACGTAGATGGAGACTGCCCACCACTACTGCATCATCAGCGTGAAAGGCGGAAAGCTAGAAGGCTTTCAGTACATCTACAGTGTTCTGTGGGGCACGCAGGATTCACCCGCGCACCGGCTTGCGTCGACGCTCATCGAGCGCTCACAACGTGTTTTGGGGAAGCCCAAACGGAAAACGAAGAAGCGCACAACGTTTGAGTGGGCCCAAGGCACTAGCTATCAAACCATCGGTCTTGACGTGGCCGGGATTGAGCATGCGGACGTTGTTTACTGTACGGCATCAGGGAAACGTCCCGGACCGGCGGGGGCGGACGATCCCGACCAAACACTTCGAAAGCCGGACGCAGCGAGCATCAAGGATGCAATCGACGGGGGCTGCGACTCCTATGACTGCAGACTGAGCGTAGAACACGTGGAGGTTGCGGGTGACGCTCCGCCGTACACCGTGACGGTGCAGATCACGTACCTAAACCAGCTCCTCGACAAGATGGTCGATCAAGAACTCTCCATCGAGTACAGCGATCCCGCTTACGACCTTGTGGGCGCCGCCTTCGAACGAATCGATGAGTTGATCGTCGGTTGACACTAGCGTTCCGACGCCCACGGAAAACCGGAACCGGTTCCCACGACAGACGATCGTGGCATCTTTCGTTAGGCGCGCGTAGATGGGGACTCACGGAGTTTCAGGACATTCGACGCTGGCGAGCTCCCCGGGCGTAGTCCTAGCGGAACCGTCAGGTGGGGTGGCATGGTGCGGCTGCATGGGTGCGAGCAAGAGAGGTGCAGCGATGAAGATCGGTATGTTTCGAAGTGCGCGATTCGGGGGGCTTGTCGCCATTCTTCTGGGATGCGGCGGGAGCGAGGCGCCGGCGGAAGTCACGACCACCGGCGATGAAGAGACCGCACCGCCGATGACTGCCGAAGCGCCGGTGGAAGAAGAGGTTTGGGAGGAGCCTGAGCCTGAGCCCGAGCCCGTGCGAACGGGCCAGCTCATGGTCACGATTCGTATGGGCGGCGAAGACCAGCCGGGCACGGTCGAGGTGCAAGACGCAGACGGCGAGACCGTTGCGCAAAGTACATCGGGCGAGACGATGACCCTGCCGGTCGGCAGCTATCAGGTGATCGCCACCATGGAGGAGTCGCTCCTACCCGGGCACGGGTCACTCGAGGATTCGGTCACGGTTCGCGACGGTCGCATGACCGATAAACGCATGACCTATGAAGTGGCGCGCGTACGCATCACGGTGAGGCGACGCGGGCGTCCAGTCAGCCGTTGGTCGCTGAGCCTAACGCGTGAGGGCGGCGATACGGAGCTCACCCTTGAGCCGTCCGAGACGCACACCATCGTCGCGCCGGGCCGTTACTCCGGCGTGCTAACCGCCGGCGGCCAACGCGTTGAGGTAACCGGTTTGATCTTTCAGCCAGGCACGACGATGGACGTGCCCGTCACCGTGAACTGACCTCACGAGTATTTCCAGGGAGATGACCGGATCGGGTCCCAAACCGTCCAGCCGTCGGTGCCTTAGAAGTCGATTTCCCAGTTGTAAGCGATCGGCGTCTGAAAGACCTCGCTTAGTCGCTCGCAGAACTCCTTGCTGGGCGCAGGTGGCCCCTGTTCGAGGAGGTCGTGGTAAAGCTCATCACGGATCACGAAGTGCAGCCGAGCGCGAAACACTCCCTCCGTCCATCCAGGCTGAAACGGACGCTCACGACCAAGCTCCGTCCCCCACTTTGCAGGGCGCGTAATAGAAGGTCGGGTCGTTGAGATTTCGCCGACGTTCGGCAGAGGGTTGACGCCCGTCGCGGTTCGCTCGATCACTTCGTCACCCATGCCGAATGCAACGAGGTAATCGGTGCCAGCCACGAGCTCAACATAGAGCAGTTCATCGCTTGCGGAACAAAGGTGATCAGAGAAAGAGATCCCAAGGAGCGTGCGCAGGGGGCTATTTCCGGCACCGGCATCCGCATCGTCGGCGTCATCGAGCGCGTCCATTTGCGATTCGACTCGCTGGGTCCATGCAGGGCGAAGCTTTCGCAGGACGTCGTCTTCATCCTCCGGTGGTTCGACGTCCAAGGGACAGACGTCCCAGCCAACGGTGTAGTTGGCAGGCGGGTTTGAGAGAATCGATGTCGGCGGCGAGAAGTCAACAGGATCGCAGCTGCTCAAGCGTTCGCGCAGGCGTCCAGAGAACGAATCGAACGTCTCACGAATCAGTGCGTCGACACGTAGTGGAAGTTCTGCATCTGGCTGCCAGTCCGCGTCCGCTGGCATGAACTCCAGCTGTATCCAAAGTCCCATCGCAGGCGAGCCTACCAAATGCCAGCGCCGAGGGCGCATCCAGCAAATCGGGGGAGAACCGGAACTGCGCGCGACGGATCGACGGCGCTTCTTGCCTCCGAAGAGCCGCAAGGGACGTCGCTTCGGAGAATGGAAGCTTTGATCGCGTTACCACCCATCCAGCCGCCGGAAGAGAGTGTGATCGGGGAGTAAGTGGCGCTGAATGAGCACTGCTACGCCGGCTCTTTGATGTAGTCTAGGACCGCACGTAGACGAATCGCTGCAGAAGCGGCTAGCAGAGGGGTAGCATGGTTGGAGCGATCATATGCATGATGGGGAGCTTGTGCCTCGCCTTGGTGGGCTGGCTTGTCTACTCCGTCATCGCCAAGAAGAAACGGGTGCAAGCCGCCCAAGACAACGTCTGGCACGCTACCGTCGCCCGGCTCTCCGGTCAGAAGCTCGATAACGCAGGACCCCTTGGCTCGGCTCGCTATCGCGTCGGTGACGCGATGCTCGTGGCGACGAACATCGTGGGCAGCGATTCGAACATTGCACGGCACATCACCCCGATCGATCGCAGCAACGACTGGAAGACGCACGTGGCGGTCTCTGTGAAACGCGCGGTCCCGCCCTTCGAGCTCCGCCCCGGTCAGCATCGGGGTGGCGTGCCCACCGGCGATCCCGCCTTCGACGCCGCATGGACCCTTCTCTCCTTCGACGCAGGCCAAACCCCGGCACTCCTAGCGCTCTTCGACTCGGAACTCGTAGGCGCGCTCAAACACCTTGCGACCGGCGGGCCGTACCACATCTGTTCCGGCGGTTCGAACATCACCGCCACGCGCTCCGGTGCGGAGGAATCGGGCGAGCATCTTTCTTCGATCATCTTTGCCTGCAGACGACTCGCGGGCGACGCGTAGACCAAACATAGGATCCAGGTTTGGACGCGGGCGGCGTGTCGCAAGCGATGACACGGCATTGTGGATCAGGTCTCTAGGTCACCGCGACAACGCTTAGACCGCGAGCCTCATCAGAACACCGCCAGGCCGAATCCGAGCGTCGGGAAAACTCCCGCGCTTTCAACGCCCAGGCCGCGCCACAGTCCTCCGCGAAGTTCGATGGCCAGTCGCGTCGTGAGTTCGATCTGCACGAGAAGTCCGGCGCTGTAGTAGCCGCCGTGTTCAACGATTTGTTGGTCGTCACCGACGTCTTGACGTGTGCGGAGCACGCCTGCGCCGGCGTAGGCGCCCAAGGAGAAGCGGTCGATGTCGGGAAGGAAGAGCTGCAACTCGCCGCCGCCGCGGACGTTGAGCACGTCCGAACGCCCTTGTAGGTTGAAGGTTGCGACGAGGCCGACGTGGTTGGAAAAGAAGGTGCCGAAGGCCGCGTGCACGCCGCCACCCACCGACCCCACGCCCAGCACCGAGAACGTGAGGCCAACGCGGTCGAGGTGTCGCCGTCCCAGCCGCAGTACGTCTCCGCCGCTAGACCGTAAGATCGCACCGTCGGCCCACGCGGCCACTTCAGGCGTGAGCGTTCCCGCCGTCGTCGTTGTCCAGAGCCGTTCGCCGTGCGGTCGATCCCGATACAGGTGCAACGTGTGATCGTGTTCAACCTCGAGTAGTCCGTCGTAGCGCGCGCCTTCGGTGCCGGCTGCGATGGCGATCGCACCCGCGGCAACAACCGCTGCGGCGACCACGACCGCCGCGATCCGGCCGATTCCGTCGCCGCCTCGATCGCTATCGCTACCCCGGCTGCTGCGACTGCTGCCTCTGCGGCTGCCGCGAGCGGTTCGGCTGGTACCGCGGCGCCGGTTCCGTGCGGCTTGCATTCCGCGAATGCGTGGAACCGCGCGCGCAACGGAAGCCGCGGCCGTGAGCCCATCCGGGTGCCGACGGAGGTTGCTGCCTTCTTCGATCTGCTGCAGCACCGCTTCCTCCGCTATTCCTGCGCCAGGATCGCGCTCCGAGAACGAAAGCTCTTGCACGCCGATGAGCGTGACGCGCCCACCTCTTGGCTGGGATGCGATACGGTCGAGTTCGCTCCCGCTTACCCGGTAGTTGGAACCAAGGCAGCCGGAACACGCGACGAGCACACACGCGCTGAGCGAAAGACCGACGGGCCTGGCGCGGTCGCCGCGTACGATCGTGGCGCGCGTGGGCGCCCGAGGGGGCGGTTCGTTCGTACCCCAACCGCAATGCGTCCGTGCCATGGCGTCGTTGCAAAGCAACGGCCGTTCCATCGGTATGACCAATGCGCCCAAGGAGCGCTACGTTCGCGTTTTACGCCCAAACTTCGGGTGCGCCATGCGCTTCAACGTAGGTAGCGTTCGCACGCCAAAGATGCATTCGGTCCGAGGTGCTGCTCATTAATTGCGCGCCACTGTACACAGATTGTCGGTCGGCGAATGGCGCAGCACATACTGTGATCATCCCGTGACCACTCCGGTTCTCTGCCGCAACCGCATCTTGACTCTTGCGTGGCACCGCCGTAGCTCGAGCGGATGGACGCAGACGAGTTTCTCCGCGAGCTACTGACGCGTTCCGTGACGGAAGTGGCGCGTTTGCTCGCCGAGTCGCCAAAGCTCGCAAACGCCGCGGATGAGTCGAACGTGGACTCGGCGCTTCTGCTTGCCGTGCAGGCCGATAGCGAAGCGCTTGTTCGGTGCCTCCTCGAAGCCGGGGCCGACGTGCATCGCATGAACGTCGCGGGCTTCCCGCCTTACCGTCGCGTGCGGTCGGTCGCGGTGGGCCAAGCGCTCGAGGAGGCCGGCGCGGACTGGACGTCGCTACACGGTACGGGCGCGCTCATCGATGCTTTCGCAGCGAATCTGAACCTCGCCCGGTGGCTCCTCGAGCGTGGCGCTCGCCCCGTAGCGGTCATTGCGACGCGTTGCGAATTTGATGCCGAGGTTCTGTCGGTATTGGTCTCGTCGGTCTCCCCTGATGAACGTGAGAAGCTCGCATCACTCCCGTTTGCATTGGACCTCGATACGGGGAACGCCGCCGACGCCGAGGCCGTTGCGCGCCGCGTCCGACGGCTGCTCGAAGCCGGCATCAGCCCGAACGAAGGGTCGCTTCTGCAAACGGCGGCGGCGGAAAACCACGCGGGCGTCGTACGCCAGCTTGTGGGCGCGGGCGCCGTCGTCGACGCGCAGGACAAGCACGGTGATACGGCCTTGGTGTCTGCCGCCTTCGAGGGCGCCGTCGAAGCCGTCCGGGTGCTCCTCGAGTTGGGTGCGGATCCCGATCAGCCCACCGGCGGCGGACAGCACGCGGGCGAAGCGGCGAGTTCGTTTCCAGAGATCGGAGCCCTGCTTAAGGAGTGGCGCGAACGCAGACGATCGTAACGCTGCGCTTGCGAGGCTTCACCGAGGGAACGTCGTTGACTACAGCCGCAGAAGTCGACGCCACACCCTCGCCGATTGACGCGGCGTGACCCGCGCATGATTGTATTGGGCGTATGCGATTCGCTCCTCTGCTCCTTTGGGCGGCAGTCTCCAGCTTGGCGTGCGATGGCGGAGAGTCTGCGGCGCCGCGAGACGGTTCCGCAGACGATGCCTCCGCCGACGGTTCTGCTGCTGACGGTTCTTCGGCGGACAGTTCTTCGGCGGACAGTTCTTCGACAGACGGTTCCGCTTCCGATGGGCCGGCAGCGGACGGTGACGCACCTTCCAGCGACGCTTCGCCACCCGACGCCGGCGGCGCGGAATGCAGTATCGACAGGCCATGCGCGGAGGGTATGTGCGCCGCCGGCCGCTGCATTGACACCGGAGGCCGACAGTTGGCGTTTCCCACTGCGATGGGCGCCGGCGCCTATTCGCCCGGAGGCCGAGGTGGTGACGTTGTTCACGTCACGAATCTCGATGACGGCGGCGAGGGATCGCTGAGATGGGCCCTCAGCGACGACAGCAATCGAGACAATGACCGCACCATCGTCTTCGATGTGAGTGGCGTGATCCAGCTCGACTCGGATCTCCAGTTCAGTGGTTCGGGAGGCGTAACGGTGGCAGGGCAAAGCGCACCGCAAGGCAACATCACCGTCACCGGAGGCAAGATCCGGTTTCTCGGCGTGGACAACGTGGTGGTCAGGTATATCAAGGGTCGCTCCACCACCAACGTCGAAGGTTTCATTCAGTCCAACGACGGCAACAACGTCATCTTTGATCATCTTTCGGCTTCGCACGTGGAGGCTGCGGAGGTGGCGATCGGAATGACCTCCAACGCGGAAGAAACGGCCGACAAAACGATTCAATACTGTCTGGTTTTCGATTCGGGGTTGGGGACGATCTTGGGCGATACGACTCCACCCAACGACACGCATAACGAAACCATCAGCGTCATCAACAACGCATTCATCAACGTCGGTCATCGCATACCCGGCAAGATCGGTGGACCGTCCAGGGTCGATGTGATCAAC
Organism: Myxococcota bacterium; assembly: GCA_039201085.1. Lineage (GTDB taxonomy): Bacteria > Myxococcota_A > Polyangia > Polyangiales > Houyiibacteriaceae > JBCCRV01. The sequence goes on from JBCCRV010000136.1 coordinate 7,898, forward strand.
AACTTCGGTCACAACTGGTTTGCTCGCCTGATCCGAATCGACGACTGGTCCTACACGCTCAATCACGTCGGCAACTACTATTCGAAGGGCGCCCGAAGCATTCAGCTTGCGCACGCAGCCTCTTTCAGAAGCCGGGGAACGGGGCGAATCTACGACGGCGACAACTACCTCGATCCCGCTGCGGAGGTTCTGCCGTGGACGGATTTTGAGCGGCCGCGCGAAGACCCAGTGCCGGCCTCGAGCTTCGTCGACGAACCGTTCGCGTACAACAATCCCGAGACCCTAAACATCCTGCCGAGCGACCAGTTGCAGACACGTGTGTTGCCGTTCGTTGGTGCCTACAAGTACATCGACGACGGCGGCAACGTCGTGGAGGAGAGGGATTCGATAGACGCGTCAGCCATCGACCGAGGAGTGATCGAGTCGCAAAGCGACGGCTCTCCCGAAGTCACCTACACGATCCAGCTGAGCGAGATACCGAGCGCCAACAACCGAAGACCCGCCGGCTTCTACCAGTCCAACCCTCATATCCCTGAAGCCTGGCTGGTGAGACGAGGCATCGCGGGCACCGCCACGATCCACAACGAAGTTCAATCGAGCGGATACACGCTCCTCGAGGAATACCTAAACCAGGTGGATGAGCTCTAGTCCTCCGCGAACGAGGGTTCGTCCACACGAAGCGAGCGCGCGTCGAGTCGTTCAACAACCTGCGATGGGAACGGTACATGGCTGAGTTCGGCGTGGCCGGATCGTTGGGTGAAATCGAGCGGCTGGAACGCACTGGAGCCGATCACGACTCCGGTATCGCCGAACGGGTTGAGGCTCGTGGGAAGAAAGAGCCAGATGCGTCCGTCTGGGCGGCGAGAGGCGCGCACGCCGATCGTGTTCGCGAGCGGTACTTGGCCGTCGTCCTCCATGGCGAGGCGACCGGCCTGCAGGTCCGCCAGAACCTCGCGGTCCTCGCCCCGCGTCCGCATCTGTGCAGTGCGAGCCGCCGCTAGGCAAGAGACGGCCAGCACCAACTGGGTGGAGTTCGGCACGCGCAGGTCGCGGGGTTCGAGGCAAGCGACGCCTTCGCTTCCCACTGCGGCGCACGTCGCTGCGATGTTATCCCTCCCGCGCGGATCGGAAAACCGCACGTCGCGCGTCATCCTGCGCACGGGGCTTTCGCACTCATCGAGCTCAATGGAGGTGGACGACGGGTTCGAGCAGCTGATGACAAAAATCAATGCGGCGAGTTGGCGGATGGACACATGAGCTCCCAGTTCGCCGGCGAACGAGAGAGCGGGCGGCCGCTATTTCCGATGTGCGCCGGAAGTCTGCCGATTGCGCATTCGCCGAACTCTGCGCCTATCTCATTCAAGGTCTCCGTCAGCGCAGCGTGCGTGCTTCGGGCTGTCCGCCAATCGTATCAGTGTAGCGCTTCTGCTTCGCCATCACCTCCTGTGGTGTTGTACGCGAACTGATGAACGCGCTTCCCGCTACCGCGCCGGGTTGCGGGTCCAGACGCATTGCCGCGCGTCCGTCGCTTGGAACTCGGGGGCGCCTGTTTCAAAGGCGACCACCACACCATTGGCGGAGATCAGCGGGTTGGCGCTGAACCCGGTGAGCGAAGAGCCATCCGGAGCTAGGCTGACTTGAACAACCTCGGGCGCCGTATCAAGCGTTCCCGAACCGGTCGGGTCGCGGTCCAACACGAACACGTCAAAGACACCATTATCAACCGCCTCGAAGTTGGTCGCTTGGCTTTCGAAGGCGACAAAGCGAAGGTCGTCCGACACCACAGGATCGCCAGCGTAGCCATCCAACAGTTCGCCTTCCGGTCCACGCACCAGGATTCGGGTTTCAATGGCGCCCGGTTCGTCGAAGACGCCGTCCTCGTCGGCGTCGCGGTCGTGAATGAACAGATCCTCGACGTCCCCTGAATCGCTGGCGTCAAGGTTGGGTGCGGCGGTGCCAAAGAACAGGAAGCGTCCGTCGCGGCTCATCGTGAACTGGCTGACATGGTTTCCGGGGCCCATCGCCTGGGAGCCGTCGTCCGCGACGCTCATGCGAATCGTGTTGGTGAGCCCGTCTTCGTCGAAGACTCCGTCTTCATCGGTGTCTCGATCGTACACAAAGAGGTCCCGCATCTCGTTGTCGTCTCCGGCGACGATGCCGTCGTCGGCGACAAAGGCGACGTAGCGCCCATCGTCGCTAACCACCGTGGACCCGATCGCGAGGCGATTGGCCGTCGGGGTTGGCGAGCCGTCCATCATACGAGCCACGAGGAGCGTTCGAACGCCGCCGGGTTCGTCGTAGATACCGTTTCCATCCACGTCGCGGTCCCTGAGGTACACGCGAAAGACCGCTTCGGTGGCTCCCGCAACGAAGTTCGTTGCGCGCGACAAGAACACCGCAAAACGGCCGTTCGACGAGGGCAATGCATTCTCCGAACTGCCGTTGCCTTCGTCGCCTGCCGTACTGAGGCTGAGCCGCGTGTAGGTTGTACTTCCGGCTTCTTCGAACTCATCGAAGACCCCATCTTCGTCTGCATCCCGGTCGAGAACGAAGCTGTCCGTTTCGCCATTGGTGTCTTCGCCCTCGGCAAGGATCTCCGCCGACGAAGAAGCGAAGAACACCATGCGTCCATCGGGCGTGCTCTCGGGCTGAAAACCACCGGCGGCGCCTCCCGACCGCGTCCGGCTGAGGAGTGTGACGGACTCGGATAGACGGTCGTAGACGTACACGTCCGCCGTGTCGTTGTCGTCGCTGTCGTCGAGGGCTCCGACCGTGTCGAAGAAAAGATACTGGCCGTTTCCGGAGAGACTCCACGGTCGCGAGGGGGCGACGGGCTCACCCTCGGCCGACAGACTTGCAACGACCGTCGGTTCAAGTCCCGCGAAGATACCGGTGGGGTCACCGGCGTCGGCCATGTCCAAGGCAGCGTCGTCAACGGGCAGCGAATCCGTTGCCTGATCAAGACCCGCATCGCTCTGCGCGTCGGCGCGGGAGTCCCGAGCGGCGTCGATCGTCGCATCCACACCCGTGTCAGCGGTTCCCGAGTCGTCATCTCCACAACCGATGATCGTCAGAGCGACGGCAAGCGCTCCGAGTCCCATCTTCCTTCGTTCGAGCGTGCTCATATCGCCGCCATTGTACGGCGTTTCAACGTTGAGGAGATACCGGAACGTCATCCAGAGCCAACGCTTGAGCTGACTCCGCGTGGCCGAAGAGACTTGGATCAGTTAAAGACAACATGGAACAGATTGGTGCATGTTGCGCCTTCCGACACCCGATTTTGAAGGATTTTTGATGGCATAGCGACTGCAATCCGCCGCTTCATGATGAACGCAATACGTGTTGCCTTGGTCTTGGGGCTTGGCGGGCGTTTTATGGCGACCGCGCCGGAGCCCGAGTTGGATTCGCCGGTTGTCGTCGGGAATGACCCGATCGGCTGTGGGGAGATCCGCTGGGCTAGCGAGTGGGTGGAGGGGCCAGATACGGGGCTCGTTGCATTTGATGATCCCGTGTCCGGGCCGGGGTTCTACTACACCGATCGCGTGTATCCGGCGGGGGGGCCGTACACGCATGAGGTGCGCCGACTGGCCCCTGGTACCGGATGGACGGCAGTCGCATCGCATCAGACCCGCGACCATGTGGGCCGCGTCGTCACCGCGGACGGAACGCTTCGATTCATCACTTGGGGGGAGCAGCGGGGCTGGCTATCGGTGCACACCAGCTTCCGCGCTCCGGGCGAGCTGCTCTGGGAAGCTCAAGTCACCCGCGAGAGCGTTCGCGACGTTGTGAGCGCCCACGGCGGCCTTGCGTTCATGACTCAGGGTACGCCACGCGTCGATCCAGGAGTCGGCACCCTCGACGGTGCAGGAGGCGCCGTTCACTCGGAGCAGCCCGTTGGCGTGCCAGACCCGGACGGGATCCGCTTTCGCCGTCTCATCCCCGGCCACGACGGCCAAGCGTTCGTCGTCATTGGCGACGATTCGGGCCGGGCGTACGTGGGCGAGGTGGGCGGCGCGCTGGCGCGCTACGACCGGGCGAACTGCGAGCTCCGGTTCGACACGGTGCAGCATCTCCGAAGCGGAGAGCTCGCCTACGTGGAAGAATGCGGCGACGTCGGGTTCCTCAATCTTCGTTCGGCAGACTCGGCGTCGCGAATCGAGTTGCCTTGGGTACCCGCCGCTGCCGGTGAAGGGCCCGGTGGAACGCTCGTGTTTGGCGTCGACGACGAGAGCGGATTCACGTTGGTAACCTTTGATCCGATCCGAGGACGCGAGATTGCCCGTGCTCCTTTGCCTTCATTGGCGCACGTCGAGAGTTCTCCCGTGAGCCTCACCACCGTCAGCGCAGACAGCGCTGGACCCTTCGTTGCGGTGGGCGTGTACTCGTTGTTCACGTACTCAACGCTCTGGACGATCGCGGAGCTGTGTCAGCCGTGAAGGCTATCGACGATAGAGCCTGATCGGTTTGATGATCGTCTGTGCGCGGCGGTCGTCACGGGCCGGGCGGCTGAATGAGGGCAACGTAGATGCACGACGGTCTAAAAGAGACCGTCGTGCGGGCCGCCGCCTTCGCGGGTCACGCAACCGGAGCGAACCGGTCAACACGGGAACGGAGTCGACGTTGCGAGCTTCGGCGGCTAGCAGAGTTCACCGATGAGGCCGGCTACGCCGCCGCCTAGGCCGCCACAGATGACGCATCCGGGTACGTTGCCGACAGCGCAGCAGCCCGCCACGGCGGCGCCGGTGACGACCCAGCCGGCGACCTGGCCGAACTTGCATCCCAGGCTCGCCGCTTGCGGTTCGTTCATGGCGGTGAAGTCGAGAAGTTCCTGCAGGTCGTTCATCATCGCACCGACCCCGGCGACGGTGAACTCGCCGACCTAAGGCGCACCGCCGACCAGGCGCCCAGCGACTGGACCGGCGAAGTCACCCTCGCCGGGGTCGGTGCGATGATGAACGACCTGCAGGAACTTCTCGACTTCACCGCCATGAACGAACCGCAAGCGGCGAGCCTGGGATGCAAGTTCGGCCAGGTCGCCGGCTGGGTCGTCACCGGCGCCGCCGTGGC
>JBCCRV010000137.1:0-12963 GCA_039201085.1 Myxococcota bacterium
AAGCCGCCGGCGACGAGGGCACGCTCAACAGCTGGACCCTCGAAGCGGTCCAGTAGGACGCGATCGCGAATCGACAAAGGGCGCCGAAAGGCGCCTTTTGGCGTTCAAGGGCCGCCTCCGATGCGCGTGATGAGCGTCATACGCGAACGAAAGGGCGTCGATGGCTACGTCGCGCGAAAGCGAAAGCCCAGTTCGAAGGTCGCCTGGCGCAGACTCTGGCGTAGGCCGCGCTCGGGAAACGTCTCTGTTTGGCGGTAGCCGGCACGGAAGACGAATCCGATCTGGCGTGAGGACCACACGGTGAAGGCCGCACGAAGAAATCCGTCAACGCCGGGGTTTGAACCGCCAGCGCCGAGGCCGCCAGCGGAGCCGCCGAGGCCCACGCCCAGCTCGAGTTGCGTTTCCAGTGCAAGGGTCGGTCGACTCGCCGTCCAGCGAACGCTACAGGTTCCATCAATGGCGTAGTAGACGAAGCGAGCGCCGTCGGTCTTCAGCGAGCGCCAAAGCAGATCGCCTCCGCACGCGACGTAGCGGCCCAAAGGCCGGGTGAAACCGATGTTCAGACCAACGCTGGGCCGCAGAGGCGCTTGCACGGAGCGGGTGCCGTTGCGCAGGTTGTGAAGCGCGCCGCCCAACCCGAGGTGCGCCGTGAAGTCGACGCGAAAGCGGCCAGGCAGACCAAGGACATCGCCGTCTGCGCGCACGGGGCGCCGCGGGCCCTGACGCGGTGTACGGGGTCGGGGATCGACGGGGGGCGGAGGCACCGCTTCTGGGTTGATCGATCGGGGGATTGGGTCGGGGGACGGTTCGGGGTCGGGGAATCGTTCGGGCTCGGGCTCTGGTGACGGTACCGGTTGAGGTGAGGGGTCGGGCTCTGGTGAGGGGTCGGGCTCTGGTGAAGGTGAAGGTACCGGTTCTCGTGCGGGCTCCGGTGAGGGTTCGGGAACGGGCTCGGGAGACGGGTTGCGCTGGCCGGTCGCTGGGTCGGGTTCGGGTACGGAGGCTGCATTCGGAGCTGGTGCGTCCGTCGCGCGCTCGGCACCGGCGCGCTTGCGGGCAGACGCCGCGCTGGGTCTGTCCTGTGCGCTGATGAAGGGGCTTACGGCGAAGACCAGAAGGACCGTCGCCGCGCGAACCATGGCCCCACTATACGGGACCGAGTCGGGAGAGCTGCGAACTAGTGTTCCGCGTCCACGTTCTCGCGTCGCGAGCGATGTCCCTTTTGCGGCTAGCGGCCGCCAAGTCGGAAGGCGACCCCGAGTTCGAAGGAGCCTTGAGTGATCGTGAGCGTTTCGTCGAAGACGCCGAGGAACGCGGAGCTACGGGCGCCGAACGCGGCGTATGCGCCGAATAGGCGCGAGAACCAGACGTTCGCACCAACACGGGCCAACACGTCGACCCCATACTCTCGGTTGGTTCCACCCGCGCCGTCGTCCTCCGACAAGGACGCGAAGCCGATGCCGAGGTTAACGAAGGGGTCGAGGGCGATTGCGCCGAGGGAGAACGCATAGTGAAAGCCGAACATGAAATCGACGGCCAGGGTGGTGAACGGGGCGTCCTCGAACGGACCAAAGCCCTCAACGGTGCCCGAGCGAAACAGAAGGTCCACACCGAAAAGGAAGAAGCGACCGGCCATCTTCTGGACCTGCAAGTTGATGCCATAGCTCGGCAAGAGATCGGCTTCGCCAATTGTACCAGCGGTGTCGAAGACTTCAGTCGTGCCGGCAAAACCCAGGTGAAATCCAAGGAGCAAGCGCGTTGAGCCGGGGGCCGCAATCTCCTGCGAGCGTTGACGCTGCAAATAGACAGGCTCGCCCTGGGGGGGCGGCTGGGGGTTGGCGTACACGACCTCCTGCTGGGGCTGCTGCGGCGCAGGCCCGTAGCCCTGCTGCGGAGGCGGCGGGGGCGGGGCTTCCTGCACGATCACCGAGCCGTCCGAAGGCTGGTCCAGGTTGGGCGCCACGCACTCGCCGGCCTGGCAGACGTAGCCGATAGCGCAGCCCGGGTTGCAGCCGATGGGCACACACTGCCCCTGGGCACCGCACGTGTAGCCCTGGGCGCAGGGCGTCTGGCACTGGACGACGGGCACCTGGGCTTCGGCCGGTCGTGCAAAGAGGGCAAAGGCGCCAGCGGCGCAAACGAAGGCGAGGCGGGGTAGAGCTTGGTGATTCATGGTTTCTGTTCCGGAAGGGTGGCGGGCTTGAACACGCTGGGGCGCGCTCGCTGACTGCATCGGGCATGCCACCCCGAAAGCTCGCCGAGTCTGGTGCCATTCGCGGCTTTACGCGAACTTTTCGTCGCGACTGGAACGTGGTGGCGAGAACAGCCGTTGACGGAGTGGCCGCAGCACGACGGTGCAATACGGCCCACCATTCAAAGTTCGCTGCGCAGGAGGCGCACGACGAGCTCGCGCAGCCATCGATGGGCCGGATCCGCATGGTGATGCTCGGGCCAGGAAAGCCACGCATCGATGACAGGCATTCGGTCCGCCAGTGGATGCGCGAACAGCCGAATGCCGCCGCCCTCGAGGGAGCGGCCGGCCACCGCCGGCAGCGAGCACAGACAGGGCGAATGCAGCAGGATGGGCCGGAGCGCTGAGAGGTAGGCGACCTTCGCGCGAATGCGTCGATGCATACCTCGCGACCGAAGGGCCAGATCAAGGCCGCTTGGGCCGTCTGGATCGCTTCCGGGAATGAGCTGCACATGGTCCGCGTCGAGCCAGTCTTGGAGCGAAAGGGGCCCCGCTGGCGCCTGCGGTCCACCCAGTACGCACCACTCGGGCGGCAGGTGAACGGCGCGCGCCCGCAGCGAACCATCTTCGAAGGGCCCGTTGGCCATGGCGAGGTCGACCTCGTCGGCGAGCAGCTTTCGCAGCGAACCCGCTTCGATGGCGAGCAGCGACACGGTGATCGACGAGTGTTCGCGGAGGTACGCGAGCAGGGGGCCCACCACGGCCACAGCGAAGACGTCCGGCACGATCAGGCGAAAATGGCGCGATGAAGTGCTGGGGTCGAAGGCGCCGACGTCGCGAAGCCGACGAATCGCATTGAGCGCGCGGCCAAGGGGCTCGACCAAGCGCGCCGCGAAGGGCGTGAGGCGCATGCCGCGCCCGGAGCGCACGAGGAGCGGGTCGTCGAAGGCCACCCGTAGCTTCTCCAAGGAGCGGCTGAGCGAGGGCTGCGCTTTGCCGAGCCGATGGGCGGCGCGGGTCACACTCGATTCGGTCAAAAGCGCCTCGAGCACGACCAGCTGGTTAAGGTCGAGGCCGTCGAGGGGCGCGGTGAGGCTCATGAATACCGATCGCTCACGAATACATATCCAGAACGAATAATAACATAACTATTATGATGTAGATGAGATGCATTGAGTTGGCCAAGTTCGTCTTGAAAGGAAAACTCGTCATGCTCTCTCGTTTTCTCCTCGTTGCCTCCCTTAGCGCTTGCGGGACCTCCCAGCGCACCACACCGGACCCCGCGGCTACGCCTTTGGAAGTGGTGTCAGCCGTTTTTGATGCCGTCACTGAAGGTGACGAAGCGTCGATTCGCGCGCTCGTTCGTGAGGACTACATTCAACACTCGGCCCTCGCCGAAGACGGCATCGAAGGGTTCATCGGCATCGTCGACCTGCTTCGGGCGTCGGAGATCACGACTCACCGAGTGCTCACGCAGGACGACCTCGTCGCCCTTCATCAGACCTACGCCCTTCCCGATGGCCAGCGTCTCGTGGCCTTCGACGTCTTTCGCGTCGAGGGCGGCCAGCTTGCCGAGCACTGGGACGCGCTGCAGCCCGAAGTCACGGAGACCGTCAGCGGCCGTTCGATGGTGGACGGGCCGACGCAAGTCGACCCGCTCGCAAACACGGCGGAGAGCCAAGCGCTCGTCGAAGGGTTTGTTCGCGTGGTGCTTAGCGAAGGCAACTTCGACCGGCTTGGCGAGTTCATTTCGGAAGCGTCCTACGCCCAGCACAACCCAGCGATCGACGACGGTCTCGTGGGCCTTGGCGCGTTTGCGGCGTCGCTCGCGGAACAGGGGCTTGGTTTTGGCTACACCCGATCGCCCCTCGTCGTCGCCGAGGGAGACTTCGTGCTCGTGGGGAGCGAAGGATTCTCTGGCCCGACGGACGCGCCGCCCTTTGCGATCTTCTACGACCTCTTTCGCGTCGAAGGCGGACGCATCGTGGAGCACTGGGACGTCCTGCCGCCGAGCCCGGATCCGGCGGCGCTTCCACACGGCAACGGGTTCTTCTGAGCGCCCGCGCGCACCGGCGCTGACGTGTGCGACGGTGACCTGTGTTCGGCGCCGGCGCGACTCCCACGCGCCAAAGGGACGCCCCGGTCGCGCCATCGTGACGCTTGCGCGATCTAGGGCGGACATCGGACCGTACGCAGACGATGAGCATACGCGTTTGCACTGCCGTGTTCTTGTTGGGTCTAGGGGCGGCGCGCCCTGCGCACGCCCAAATCGAACCCTGGGAGTCCGTCTTCACCCTGGAGGAATTCAACGGCGCATTTGGCTCGAGCGTTGCCGTGAACGGCGATCTGGCGGTGGTTGGCGCCCGCGACGCGTTTGCGAGGCTCGGATCGGCCAGCCTGCTCCTTCGCGCGGGGACCTGGTCCGTGGTGGAAGAAAGCACGGATCTCATCGTTCCCGACGAGGAGTCCCTAGGCTTCAGCGCCGCGCTGCTCGGCGACGTGGCAGTGGTCGGCGCACCCACGCTCGGTCCCGGCTTCGGCGCCGCCGTGGCGTTCTTCTTCGGCGACGAAGGGTGGGGCAACCCCGTAGTCCTGCGACCGGAGTCGCCGGACTTTAGCGACCTTTTCGGGTGGGCCGTCGCCCTGGACGGGAACCGGCTAGCGGTCGGCGCGCCGCGCGGCGACGGCGGCCCGGGCGCGGTGACGATCTACACGCGGAGCGGCCTGGGTTTTGACGTGGAAGCCACGCTGCCTTCGCGGGGAGCGCGAGGCTTTGGCGAAGGCGTAGCCCTCGACGGCGACCGCTGCCTCGTGGGCGCGCCGGCAAGCGCCGTGGCGCTCGTGTTCGAGCGAACGGGCAGCACGTGGTCCTTGGTGCAGACCATCAACGCGCCCGCGGCGACGGCGACTCTCTTTGGCGCAGCGGTCGCCCTCGACGGTGATCGCATGCTCATCGGCGCGTGGTCCGACACCGGCGACGACGAAAACGGCGGCGCCGTCTACATGTATGCGCGCGGTTCGGAGGATTGGGCGCTCGAAGCCACGCTGCGAGCCGGCGGCGTGGAAGCGCGCTTTGGCCGCGCCGTGGCCCTCGTCGGCGACGAAGCGCTGATCGGTGCACCGGCGGCAACGGTGGGCGGCAGGCAAGCGGGTGCCGCCTATCTCTACGAGCGCGGCAGCAGCTGGACGCGGACCGCTCGCTTCGAACCGAGCGACGCAAGCAGCGGCGACTTCTTCGGACGCGGCGTGGCCTTCGACGGTGCGACCTTGATGGTGGGGGCGCCCGGTGCGAACACGGCGACGATCTTCGAGCGGCGCCTCGTGCAGGGCGACGCCTGCACGAACGACGACGAGTGCTTCAGTGGCTTCTGCATCGACGGCGTTTGCTGCGAGAGGGTCTGCGGCGGCGGCTCGGACAGCGACTGCGTCGCATGCGTCGAAGCGCAGACGGGCGAGGCCGATGGAACGTGCGCGCCCCTGCCCGCCATGACAGCGTGCGGCGATTCGAGCAGCAGCGAGTGCGACGGCGCAGACGCTTGCACCGCCGAGGGCTTCTGCGCGCCGAACTTGGCGGCGTCGGGCACGCCCTGCGGCGACCCGACGGACAACACCTGCAACGGAGCGGACACTTGCGACGGCGCCGGCACCTGCGAGGCCAACCTCACGCTTGCCGGCGTACCTTGCGGTGACGCGACGGCGAGCGGCTGCGACCGCCCGGACAGCTGCGACGGTGCGGGCGCGTGCGACCCCCGCCTCATCGCCGAAGGCGATGCCTGCGGCGAGGGTCCAAGCGACTGCAGCGCCCAAGACACCTGCGACGCCGAAGGCGCTTGCCAGCCAAACCACCTGGATGATGGCCTTGCCTGCGGCGCCTCAGCCACGTCCTGCACGTCCGCGGGCACCTGCGAAAGCGGAGCCTGCGCCGCGCCGCCGCTGCCCGCAGGCACGCCCTGCGGCGATGCGACGGGCACGGACTGCGACGGCCCCGATCAGTGCGACGGCGCGGGTCGCTGTGACCCGCAGATCGCCGACGACGGCACGAGCTGCGAGGCCCTGGGCTTCTGCGTGATCGAAGTGTGCGCCGAAGGACGCTGCGCGCCGACGAGCGACGCAGCCTGCGATGCAGGCCTCGAGTGCATCGAGGAAGAAGCAGCGTGCAAACCGCTCTGCGGCAACGGACGCATCGACGGCGGCGAAGGCTGCGACGAAGGCGCGATGAACGCAGACCGGCCCAACGCGTGCCGCACCGACTGCTCGCTACCCGAATGCGGCGACGGCATCGTGGACCTGCGCGAAGACTGCGACGACGGCGGCGCCAACGCTGATGCACCGGACATGTGCCGCACCGATTGCTCACTTCCAACGTGCGGCGACGGCATCGTCGACGAAGGCGAAGCCTGCGACGGCGGCGCCGAGTGCACGGCCGATTGCGCGGTAGCGAGCGACGCCGATGCCGGGCTCGACGGCGGGATGCTGGACGGTTCCTTTGACGGCGGCCCGAGCGATTCGGGCGACGGCGGGTGCGGCTGCCGCGCCGGTAGCGGCGCCGCGCCGCGCAGCGCGTGGCTCTTCTTCGCACTGATAGCGTTCGTGGCGTTTCGGCGACGGCCGAGCGCTTCGAAATGATCGGCTCAGATCTCCCCAGAGGCGACCCGGACACGGGCTTTGAACCCTTGGATTCTACTCGCACCTCGTCTGCGAGCTGCGCGAACTCGAAGACTGCGCGGCAACTCTTCGGCGACGTCGATGCAGTCCGCTTTGAAGCAGACTGGCCCCTTCCCTACACCTGCGTTCAGCGATCGAGGCTTACACCCCAGCGATCACGTAGGTGATCGACGGGAACGGGTCGACCGACGCGAACGCCGAGCGCGAACGACCACGCCAACCTCGAGCGAATGCTGCGTAATGGTGACCGTCTCACCGACCCAGAACGAAGTATTGCGCGCGCCAGCGGCAAGGTAGGCTCCAAAGTGGTTCGTTACCCAGACTTGAAGTCCAGCGCGCGAAAATACGTCGACGCCGAACTCGCCGTCGGAGGCGTGAAGGGGAGCGCCGCGAGGCAGCAAGGCGATTCCCACGCCGACGCTGACGAAGGGCTCGATGGCCACCGAGTCGAATCGAAACGCGTAGCGAAGACCCACGAGCAGATCGGCGCTGAGCATGCGAATGCGGCCATCGACGCCTGAGAGACCCAATGAACGGTAGAAGAGATCGACGCCCACGAGGACGTACTTCAAAAGTGGCTTCTGCACCTGAACGTCGACGCCGTAGGCCGGCGCTAGGTCGGTCTCGTACGACACGCGGGACTCATCGAGGAACTCGGCCCGTCCGGTGAGCCCCGCGTGAAAGCCCACAGACAGGCGCCAGTTGCCGGGAAGTCCGAGCCTGTGTTGCCGCTCCTCGCCCTCCGCATCTCCGTAGTACGCCTCGGGCGCAAGCTGGCCGCCGTAGCCCGTCGGCGCCGCGGGAGCACTCGCGCCTTGAGCCTCCGGACTTTCGGATTGCGCGTCGTTCGACGGCGCGTCCGGCCGGGCTGGAACGTCCGCGGCGGCCGATGATGGCGTGAGCGCAGCGGCAAAGCCGTACACCATGGCGTATCGAATCCAGCGGCCCATACGGAGCGATCGAAGCACGCACAAAGAATGCCATGGGCTCGAAGGCCTGTCCGCCGCACGGATGCTCGCAGCGCAGGGTGGCCGTGCGGTACACCTGTGGCTCGGAGACTACAGGCCTTCGAGGAAGAGCAGCGCCGGGTTTTCGAGGTAGCGAATGATGTCGTAGGCGAAGGCGGCGCCGACGTGGCCGTCGACGATGCGGTGGTCGAAGCTGAGCGAAAGCAACATCACATCGCCGATGACGATCTGGTCGCCTTCGACGACGGGCTTTCGCTTCACTTGATGGACGCCGAGAATGCCGACCTCCGGGTGGTTGAGCACGGGCGTGGCGAAGAGGCCGCCCTGCTTACCGAGGGAGGTGATCGTAAAGGTGCTGCCGCTGAGCTCGTCGGCGGCGAGCTTTCCAGTGCGCGCGCCTTCCCCGAGGCGCGCGATCTCCTGCGCCGTTTCGAGCACGGAAAGCCGGTCCGCACCCTTGAGCACGGGCACCATAAGGCCCGCGTCCGTCGCGGCGGCGATGCCGATGTCGTAGTAGCGGCGGTAGACGAGCTCGTTCGTCGTTTCGTCGAGGGCCGTGTTGAGGACCGGATGCTTCTTAAGCGCCGCCACCGTGGCCTTCACGATGAAGGGCAGGAAGCTCAGCCGAACGCCGGCCTCTTGCGCAGCGGGACGAAGCTTGTCGCGCAGGCGAATGAGCTCACCGGCGTTGCACTCTTCGACGAAGGTGAAGTGAGCCGCCGTGTTCTTCGTGTGCTGAAGGCGCTGGGCGATCTTGCGGCGCAGGCCTACAAAGGGAACGCGCTCTTCGAGCGGGCCTTCGTCCTGCGTGCGCGCCCGGGCAGTAGGCGGCGCAACGGCCGTGGGCGGCAGAGCAGCGTTCGGAAGCGCAGCCGCTGCGCTCGCAGCGGGCGCGGAAGCGCCGCCCTGGGCGGCGGCCTTCACGTCGTCACGCGTCGTGCGGCCGCTCGGACCGGTGGGTCGAACCGAGCGCAGATCGACGCCAAGGTCGCGCGCGAGTTTGCGGGTGGCCGGCGTCGCGAGGGGCTTATCGTGAAAGTAGGCTTCGGCAGGGCGCGCGGCGGACGCCCGTTCGTTCGCCGGCTTGGCGGCCGCGGCGCCGCCGCCGCCGTTCTTGAAATAGCTCGTGCCAGGAAGGCCTTCGCGAATGTCGCCGACGGCGGTGGCTGCGGGACCTTCGTCGCCGGCGGCGCTCGTCTCTGCGGCGCTCGTCTCTGCGGCGGGCGCGCTTGCGGCGCCGTTGATCGGTGCGCCGTCCATCGCGATGGTGACGATGACCTGACCCACCTGCGCGACTTCGCCCACGCCGAAACGCAGCTCGCCGATGCGGCCCGCCTTCGGCGCGCCGATCGTCACGGTAGCCTTGTCGGTCATCACTTCGACCATCGGATCGTCCTCGGCGACGACGTCGCCGGGCTTGACGTGCCACTCGACGATTTCGCCTTCAGCAACGCCTTCGCCGATGTCGGGAAGCTTGAACTCGAAGGCGCCCGTGGCGCTCGCGGAAGTGGTGCTCATCGCTGTCATGTCTTGCTGGCTCGGTGCGGAAAAGCTGGGTTGGGAAAGACCGGGTCGGGAAACGCTGGGTTCGCTATTGCTGGTTTCGGATCGACCGGATGGAGGAAAGAGGTCGAGCTGCTCGCTCACTCAGGGCACGTAGTTCGCGGTTTCGCGAAGGGCCGGCGTGATGCGGTGCTGGAGCGGCAGGTACTCGTTCTCCAGCGTGTAGGGGAAGGGCGTGTCCCAACCGGTGACGCGCACGGGCGGCGCTTCGAGATGCACAAAGGCCTTTTCCGTGATGAGCGAAAGCAGCTCGGCGCCAAAGCCGCAGGCCTTCGGCGCTTCGTGCACGATGACGACGCGGCCGGTCTTCTTCACGCTCTCCACGATCGTGTCGATGTCGACGGGCCAGAGGGTACGCAGGTCGATGACCTCGGAGCTGATCCCGTCCGCCGCAACTTCGTCGGCACTAGCGAGCGCTTCGAACAGCATGGCGCCCCAGGCGATGACGGTGAGGTCCGTACCTTCGCGCACGACCTTCGCCTTGCCGATATCGATCGTGTACTCGCCCTCGGGCACGTCGGTCTTGACGGCGCGGTAGACGCGCTTGGGCTCGAAGAAAAGCACCGGGTCGTCGTCGCGAATCGCGCTGAGCAGCAGGCCCTTCGCATCGTACGGGTTCGAGGGGCAGACGACCTTCAAGCCCGCCGTGTGAATGAAGAGCGATTCGGGCGACTGGCTGTGGTAGTGGCCGCCGCGAATGCCGCCGCCGACGGGCGTGCGGATCACCATCGGCACGGGGTACTCGCCGCCGCTTCGGTACCGGAACTTCGCCGCTTCGCTCACGATTTGGTCGAAGGCGGGAAAGATGAAGTCGCCGAACTGAATCTCCGGCACGGGGCGAAGGCCATAGAGGGCCATGCCGATCGCCGTGCCGATGATGCCGCCTTCGGCCAAGGGCGTATCGATGACGCGGTCTTCGCCGAACTCGTCGTAAAGGCCCTGCGTCACGCGAAAGACGCCGCCGACCTTGCCGACGTCTTCGCCGAGAATGACGACGTCCTCGTCGTTGGTCATTTCGATTCGAAGGGCGTCGTTGACGGCCTGCACCAAGTTCATTTCAGGCATGCGTTGTCGTTTCTTTTCGTGTGTTCGCTGAAGTGTGTAGCTGAAATCAGGTTCGAGCGCGGCTCAAGGCCGCAGATGGCGAGCCGCCCGCCCACAAGGCGCGACGGCGCGGCAGCGCCCTTTCAAGGAGGAGAAAGCGCCGTGACGGCGAAGTAAGGCCGCCAGGTCCCCTCGCCGGTCTTGAGACGCGCGCACTAATGACCACTCTTGGCTCTTGGGCCGCTTTCGAGTTCGGCCTGCTGTTCCTTGAGGTGCCAGGGCTTTTCGGCGAAGACGTCCTCGAACATCGAAGCGAGGCTCGGCTTGGGCTTCGCTTCCGCGGCGGCGATGCACGCCTTGAGCGACTTTTCCGTGTCCGCCTTGAAGGCTTCTTCCTCGGCGTCGCTCCAGACGCCCAGCACCTCGAGGTGCTTGCGCAGGCGCACGATCGGATCCGTCCGGCGCCAGTGCTCGACCTCGTCCTGCACGCGGTAGGCGCGCGGGTCGTCGGACGTGGAGTGACCGCCAACGCGGTAGGTGAGCATTTCGATGAGCGCCGGGCCACCGCCTGCGGCGGCCTTTTCGACGTAGTCGCGCACGACCTTGTAGGTGGCGAGCACGTCGTTGCCATCGACGCGAATGCCCGGCACGCCGTAGGCGATGCCTTTCTGCGCGAAGGTCTCGCTCGCCGTTTGCTTTTCGCTCGGCACGGAAATGGCCCAGCGGTTGTTGCGGCAGAGGAGCAGGACGGGCGCGTTCATCACGCCGGCGAAGTTCATCGCCGTGTGAAACTCGGCGGAGCTCGTCGCGCCTTCGCCGAAGTAGACGCTCGCAACGACGTCGTCGCCGCGCTTCTTCGCGGCCCAAGCAAAGCCGACGGCCTGCGTCATTTGCGTGCCGATGGGCGAGCTTACGCTGCCGAAGTTGTGGGCGCGGCCCGAATAGTGGTCGGGCATCTGACGGCCGCGTACGAGGTCGTCGGCGTTGCCGAACATATTGTCGACGTAGCTCTGAAGGGGGAAGCCGCGGTAGAGCAGCGCGCCAAACTCGCGGTAGCAGGGAAAAATCCAGTCCTGCTCGCGCATGGCCGCTGCAGAGCCGAGGATGCAGGCTTCTTCGCCGAGGCTGCCGATGTGAAAGCCGATCCGCCCTTGGCGCTGGAGGCGCTCCAGCTGCACGTCGATGGTGCGCGTTGAGACCATCGCTTTGTAGAGGTCGAGCACCTGTTCGCTGTCGAGCTTCGGATCATGCGGCCCGCTCGCGGCACCGTCGGGGCCGATAACGGTGATCACGTCGTCGTTCAGGGACGATTCGGGCGTGCGAATCGGTACCACTTGCTCTTGGGTCTGCATGCTGCCTCCGGCGGCGCTCCCGCCGCCGGCTTCGGTCGAACAGGCGAGGCGCTGAGGGCGGACCCTATCGGCCGGAACCTATGCGGTCAAGGAGCGCCCCGGGCGCCCAAACGCCCAGAAATCACGGTGCTTTTCGTACGATTGAAATGATGCAGCGCGTCACGTCGATCGGCTTCGAAGTGGGGCCGATAAGCACGGGTCGATCGCGCAAAAAACACTCGGAAGTTGAGGGCTCGTCCCAAAAATCGCCGCCGCCATATTTCCGCCAGTTCACACGACCTTCAGCCATCCGCTCACCTCGAAAATGCTTGGCATTTACTTCGGTTCGAGGACGCTGAGTCCCGCGCAAGCCTGTCCAAAAACCTGGCCACGGCGATTTTTGCGATGAGCTCTAGAAAACCCCGCGACCGTTCATGTCCCGGTGTGTCATTCGGTCCTTGTCAGCGAAGGACCATCGCTTCGTCACAGTTTGGTCGGGCCAATAACGGCTACGACGGTAAGGTGCTAGCTACGAGCTATGGCAGAAGGCGCGACTGAGCTCGACGTGGTGCGCTGCGCGTTCTGCGGCACGCAGATGGACGTGCTCGAGGGTCGTGCCGCTTCTTGCCCGAAGTGCGAGGCCGTTTGGCTCGCTGCGAAGACGATGAGCGAACTGCGCGCCAGCTCGCCGAGTCCCGCCGTAAAGGAGCTCTTCCACGGCGCCGGCCTCGAGATCGACGACGACGATGGCGACGTGGTCTACCGCGCTTCATCGCAGGACGGGGGTCATGGCGCTTGTCCGGTGTGCGAATCGGGCCTTCAGGTCGTCGAGGAATTCAGCATCACGCACCTCAGCTGTCCCGACGGCCACGGGGCGTACTTTCCCGCCCCAGCGCACGTTCGCCGGTGGGCAAGATGGGCAAAGCGTGCGGGCATCCCTTCACAACCGATCGTTGACGAGTCCAAGAAGAAACGCGTTGTCGTCCACACCATCACGACCATCGTGGTCGGTCTCTTTGCAACGTTGGCGATCTTGGGCGCTGTGTTCATCTTTGCCCTCGGCGCTTGTCTGGGTTCGTTCTAAGCGACGGTATCCGCGGATGCCGAATCATCGCACGCGAACAGGTGGGAACCGCTCGGGAATGAATGAACGCGGCCGTTGGCTAGGCCGACTTCCACATGACTCGAAGGGACAACGGGG
>JBCCRV010000138.1:0-12940 GCA_039201085.1 Myxococcota bacterium
CCGCCGAGCTCATCGAGCGCTATGCGCGACGCGCAGCCGTGCGTTCGCTCCTTACCGGACTGCCGGGCGGCTGGCTCGCCATTCCCCTTTCGCTTGTCGAAGCGCAAGGGGCGTTCAGCGCGCGCCTTGAGCTAGCCGTGGCCCTTCGTCTGCTCGTCGACGACGACTACACGAAACAGCCCGATTGGCGCCAGCAGATCCTGCTCGAAACCTTCGAACTCGACGACGCCGCCGCCGCCGGCATGCGCGCCGCCGCGCTCCGCGCCGCTCGAGAAAGTGCGCTCAGGCGCGGCATGCGGTTTGTGACGCGCCGCCTCGGCCAACGGCTCGTGCCGGTGGTGGGCGGCGCGATCGGCGCCGCCGCTACGTACGCATGGATGCACCGCGAGGGCCGCCGCATGGCCCGCGGCTTTGAGTAGAGCTCATCGCAAAAATCGCCGTGGCCAGATTTGTGAACAGGTTGCGCGAAATTCAGCGTCCGCGAAGCGAAGTGAATGCTGAGCGTTTTCGAGGTGAGGGGATGGCTGAAGGTCGGGCGGCTACGAGCGAACGAGCGCTTCATGCAGCTGCAAAATCTGCCGAAAGGACGGGATGCGCGCCGGGCTCGACACCTGGCGATGGGCGAGAAACATCTGCGTAGCACAGCGCTCGTAGTCCATGGCGCCAATGCCCGTGCCCAACCCCGGGCAGACGAGCGAATCGATGCGGTCTTCACCGGCCCGATTAAAGCGAGCCGTTACCAGAAGCACGGCGCGAAAGGCGAGGTACGCGTTGGGCGTTCGCGCCACGCTTTCGGGCGTGCGCATCGTCGGCGCCACGATAAGCCAGGGCCAATCGCTATGCGGCGTCCGTACCACCTCCGCTTGGCCCACGGCGAGCTCGCCGTGGTGCTTGTCCAAGATCGCGCGCTGCGCTGCGCGCTGCACTTCAAAACCCAGCGTGTGGCGAATGGCCGCGTCAAGGCCGCCGTCCATGATGCCGAAGCTGTTGGCCGGGCTCACCATCGCGTCGGCGGGGCAGCTGAAGTAGTCACCTTCGACCACCTCAACGCCTTCGACGCTTCCAAAAGCACGTTTCCACGCGACGGCCATCGCCGGCGTACGGTCGATGAGAACGATGCGCGTTGGCAGGTCAGACGAGTCCACAGCCAAGGCTACGATGCCTTCATTGGGAGGGAAACCGCGCGGCGTCGCGTCATCTCCGCATCGCCCTTCGCCGCGTAGCGGGCCCGAAGAACGACGGCCAGCCGAAAATACGGCCGGCGAAAGTGCATGCATCGCCAGCGAGCGTTCACTCGAGCTGAGCCATTCAACGGCGCACGTGATGCGGTGTCGCGGCCCGCAACGGCGACAGCTTCTCCCTCTCGCTTGGCGCAGCCCACGCGCTTGCAGCACGTTCCAGGGCAAGGGGCCGATGAGGCTGGTATGTTTGTGGCCTATGACGCGTTTGCTTTGCTCCTTCGCCGCTTGCTTTACGCTGCTTCTCGCCGTGGGCTGCGGTGATGACTCGGCCCCCACCGGCTGCCCCGAAACGGGCTGCCCGGCCGGTAGCACCTGCGTTGACGACGTGTGCCAGCTCGTCGGCGACGGTGGCGTAGGCGGGGACACGGCAGTGGACATGACGACCGCCGATATGGGCGATATGGCGACATGCCAACCCGATAAAACCTGTGAAAACGGACGAGCGTGCTGCAGCGAAACAGAGGAATGCGTCGACGGTCTCGCGTGCGATCCCATCTGCGATGGCGAGCGCTGCGGCGACAACCGACTCACGTGCTGCGCCACCGGCCAGGTCTGCTTGGACGGTGTCGTTTGTGCGGCCGCCTGCGCCGCGGAAGAAACGCTGTGCGGCGCCGATCTCTCCCTTTGCTGCGCCGCCGGCGATGTGTGCGTCGATAGCGCCTGCGCCACGCCAGGCGCCGAGTGCGGCGACGACTTCGACTGCCTTGAGGACGACACCTACTGCGAACCGACCATCGGACGCTGCCTCAGCAATCCGGCGCCGCCCCTTTGCGAAGTCCGGCCGGAATTCGAAGACGTCGAGCTTGAGGTCGAATGGCATTGGGAAGGCCTCGAAATCGGCGGCGAAGACTTTCGTCAAGTCATTGCGACGCCGGTCGTGGGAGACGTTTCCGGAGACGGCATCCCGGACGTGGTCGTCGCTGCCTACGCGGGCGCAAGCGGCGCGCGCACGATTCTCGTCGCTCTCGACGGCTCGGACGGCACCCTCCTCTGGAACGTGCCCCCCGGCGACGCCGGGCCCGTCTGGACGATGACCGCGGCCTTGGGCAACCTCGACCCTTCCGACGAGGCACTGGAGGTGGTGTACAGGAGCCGAAACGACGGCATTCGCGTGCTCGACGGCGATGGAACGACAGTGCTTGCCGAGTTTGACGCCGGCAGCGGCGCCACCAGCGACAACGTATCGCCCGCGATCGCCGACATCGATCAGGACGGCACCTTTGAGATCATCGCCGGCTGCCAGGTCCTCAACTTCCGCGAAGCGGGCGGCGCCTTCGAGCTGAGCGAACGCTTTGATGCTGGCCCGTGTGCCAGCGAATCGCAGTCCTTCGCCGCCACCGCCGTCGCCAATCTGGACGCCGACCCCGCCCTTGAGATCACCTCCGGCGCCATCGCCGTCAACGATGACGGCACGCCCCTTTGGTCGATGGGCAGCGCCCACGGAAGGATCGCCATCGCGGACCTGGACATGGACGGAGCCCCGGAAGTGATCAGCATTCGGGGCGATACGGGCCTCTTCGTGCGCGACGGTCTTAGCGGCGAAGTTCGCATCGGCGCAGGCGGATCCTGGCTTGACGCGACAGCTTCGCTTCCCGGCGGCGGCAACGGCGGCGCCCCCACCGTCGCCGACTTCGACGGCGACGGACTGCCCGAGGTCAGCACAGCGGGTCGCGGTTGCTACGTCGTCTACGACCTCGACTGCATGGACACGCCGCCGCGGGAGGGCGGCGACTGCACCCGCCCGGCGTACGATCCGGAAACCACCTGCGACGACAGCCCGGGCCAGCTCGTCCGATGGGCGCGTCCCACCCAAGACATCTCATCGTCTTCGACGGGCTCGAGCGTGTTCGACTTTCAGGGCGACGGGGTGTCCGAGGTCATCTACAACGACGAGTGCTTTCTGCACATCTATGATGGACGCGACGGACGCGAACTTCTTTCGGCCTTCCAGCCGAACTCATCCCGTACGGGCGTGGAATATCCCCTGGTCGTCGACGTGGATCGCGACGGAAACTCCGAGATTGTCGTGCCCGCCAACAACGACCAGGCCGTGGGCCGCGACGGCTGCCCCGCCGCCTACGCCGAAGCCCTTGGCGTAACGGTTGGTGAGCTGCCGGCTGAGTTTGCCAGCGGCACAAACGGCGTCTTCGTGCTCGGCGATCCGAGGGACCGCTGGGTACGCACCCGACCGATTTGGAACGAGTACACCTACCGCGTCACGAACGTGGGCGACCGTGGCGAAATCCCGCGCGAAGAAGCCCCCAACTGGCTCGAACCTCGCCTCAACAACTTCCGGCAGAACGTGCAGGGAGCGGGCGTCTTCAACGCACCAAACCTGCAGGTGGCCCTGGAAGCCGTTGCCGCCTGTAGCGAAGGCAACGTGCGACTCAGCGCCGTCGTGACGAACGCCGGCAGTCGCGGCGTGGAAGCGGGCATCGCGGTCGAGTTCCGCCAAACGGCGCCGATGTCGATGCTCCTTGCCACCGAGAGCACCACCGGCCCGCTGCTACCGGGCGGAAGCGAGCGCGTGACCGTCGTCGTCGAAGCGAGCGTCCTCGGCGAAGACCTCGTGTACGAAGCGGTGGTCAACGGTGGTGATAGCTCGGTGGTCGAATGCATCGACGACGACAACGACGACTCCGCAATGGAGCGCTGCACCCCGATCATTTGATCGGGCAGCCATACCTTTCGACGGTCATCGCGCGTTGCTTTGCTACGAGGAGCGGTCCGGGCGTGGTCCGACAAGCCGGCGGCGAAATACAGCGCTCGAAACCAACCGCGAAGCGCCGCGTTTTAGAACTGACCTTGTTCAGCCGCCCGGCCTGCAACGATCTCTGCGCTCGCTCGTCCTAGCGGCTGCGGACATGGCGTCGATGTTTCGGGCTCCTTCGGCTATGCTGGCGAGATGAAACGACGCGACCTAGTGTCCGTAGGCGCCGCGGTCGCCGGCGCCCAGTTGGCCGGAGCCGCCCTTTCAAGCTGCGGCGCTCAAGGCGGCGAAGCACCTTCGCCCGAGCCCGCCCGAAGCGCCGGCGCCGAGGCGGACATCGCCGCCCTCGACGACTGGGCGCGCATTGCCGCCGAATGCCACCGCGTCGGCGAACGCTGCCTCGAGCACTGCATTCGCCTCCTTGGGAGCGGCAACACGGCCATGGCAGACTGCGCCCGAACCGTAAACGAGATGCTTCCGATCTGCGGTGCCGTGGGGCCCCTGGCGGCGGCTCGCTCCGAGCACGCGCAGCAGCTCGCCGCCCTCTGCAAGTCCGTATGCGAAAGCTGCCTGGCGGCCTGTGAGGCCCATCGCTCCCACCACGCGGAATGCGCTGCGTGCGCCGACGCCTGCGAGGCAACGATCGCCGCGTCGAACCGCGTGCTTGGCTGAAGGGCGGTTGCGCTATTCGGGTACGAGAGCGAAGTCGCGAACAACCGCCATATGCTGCATCTGAAACGCGTTGCTGTCCTCCGCTCGAGCCGGATGAATCGCGCTCAGGTTCGACAGGGTGCGCGTGTCCACGACCGCGCCGCCCTCGTAGCTCACATCACCAACGATGACGCGCACTTCGCTTTCGTCGAGGCGCGGCGACGCATAGAGCGCGTCGATGCGATGGCTGCGGGGGCCGTTCGTCGTGCCATCGCCAAACTCATCGCGGGGGCGCGCGCTCGTGTTCACCAGAGGCGTGAGCAAATCGAGAGCCGCCCCCTCGTCCAGGTTGAAGTCGCCGCCGATGACGATGTGCGCGTGCGCAGGCGCGCGGGCCTCGACGGCGTTCACAAGCGCTCGCGAGGTGCGTTCGCGATCGCCGGACGTTCGATAGTGAACGCTAAGCGCATACACGTCCGTAGGTCCGGGCAGGTCGATAAGCGCCCACACGTGGCGGCGCGTGAGGTTCCGCGGGTCCGCCGGTGTGAGAATCGGATCGTCGAGCTCGCCCGAGTCCAGAATCGGGTAGCGTGAGACGATCCCGTTCGGAATCGTTCCCTCGCCACGCACGTATTCGCAGCGATCACCGCACACGGCGTTCGTGAAGCGGCGAAAGGCGTCCGGGGAGTTGTCCTCATAGTTGAGCTCCTGGACCAAGATCAGGTCCGAGCGAAGGCCCGTGAGAATGCGCGTGCCCGGCCCTTCGTAGTGCGAATAGCGTCCGGACGTAAGGTTGGCGGCGGTCACGCGAAAGGTGCCGCAGCTTTCACCGCATTCGGGCGCTTGCGTCGGCAGGCAGGCAAGGGCGCCGCGGGCGTCGAGCTCGGCCTCAAGGCATGAGAAGTCGCCTTCCGCGCAGAACGAACTGGCGACTTCGAGGTCCACGTCGCAGCGGTCAATGCATTGCTCGGCGCACTCGGCGGTGCCGAACACCTCGCAGCGCGCTTCACACTCGGCGATGCCGCCCTCCTCAACGTCGCCGCCGCAGGCGCGGGTTCGTAGGGCGAAAGCGTCGCATCCGCGGCTTTCAGACCAGCATGCTTCCACGGCCTGCGGTACATCGTTTCCCGCCGCGTCGAGGCAGCTCTCGGCGCAGGCGTCGAGTGTCTGCAAACAGGGGTCAGATTGATCCGCATAGAAGGGAAGGCGCTGCGTGAAGGCCTCGCACAGCCCCGCCGCGCTCCAGTCGCCCTCCGCGTACTCGCACGCGCCACCGCACGGGACCTCGCCCTCGAGGGTGGTTCGGGCAAGACAGCCCTGAACGATCTGCTCGGAACGCACCGTACCCACGCGACCGTTGTAGAAGGGCAGCGCCTCCAGGGCGCAGTGGCCGACCTCCCGAAGGCATGCCGCTGTCTCGCTTGCCGTCAGCGCGACCGGCGGCGGTGCTTCACCGGCGCACGGCCCGCCCGTGCAACGCACCTCAAGCTCGTATGCCCCTTCGCTACGCTGGCGAAAGGGAGCGATCGCAACCACGAGCGCGCCGGCGCGCTCCGCAACGTAGCGCTTGATCACCAGCGGAACGTCGAGATCGAGGGCATCGTAGCGAACGTATTCGCCCGACTCAAAGAAGAGCGCATGATGGGGGTTGAGTCCGCCTTGGCCAAGGGCGCGCACTTCGAAGCGGTCGCCGCGCCGCGCCGAAAAGCGGTAGTGGCGCGTGTCATCCACGCCGAGGTCGCCAAGGGCCCTTTCCCCATACGTCACATCGCGGGTTGCTTCGAAGTAGTCATCGGCCTTTCCCGCCGTCCGCGGTCCGTCGATCGGCGCGTCCGGGTCGTAGTCCACGCCGCCCGACGCGCACGCGACGAGCCAGAGAACGAGCAGAGGGTTGAAACGCATTCGAGCTGGCATGGAGGATTCCCCGGAGCAGGCGGCGCCCCGTAGGACGCGCCCGCGCAGGGGTTTGCACGCCTCGTGCCATCAACGCCGGCCTTGCGAGCAGGCCCGCTGGCCTTGAACGCCTGCGGAAAAGCAGGGCCGAGGGCCGCGACCCTCCCGCAAGTGACAGTCAGCCGGCGTACCTGTGACATCGGCAAGGTGCACGTGACAGCGGGAATACGCGCGGCAAAGCTCATCCCCGAATGACCGCGGGCATGTTTCTGCCCAGCACGACCTTCAACCATCCGCTCACCTCGAAAATGCTCGGCATCTACTTGGTTCGAGGACGCTGAACTCCGCGAAGCGGCAACGCGCAGCCGCGGGGATGAGCTGTCGGACTAGCGCGGGATCGCGCGCTCAATGTTTCGAATCACGAATATGTCCCGGCCTCCGATGGATGGTGGAGCGTCTGCTAGCTCGCCAGCAAACTGTCCGCCAACGAAGGAATCACCAATGTCGTTGCTGCCCAAGGCTCGGATCGAACCGGAACCCGTGTCGAAGGCTACTGTTCGCGTCGCCCGCTCCTCGAAGGTTCGGTTGTCTGCCCGAACGTACTCCGCCCCGAGCGAGTAGAACACATTGTTGAACGCGTCCGCATAGATGTCGGCGGTCATGGGGGGCGCCGAACGCTGCGAGAAAACCACGCGCTGATCGCCCGAGGTGCTGTACTGGACAATCTCCCAGTTTTGCCCGCTCGAGTTGAGGTAGTTCGTCGCCTGGACGCCGAAGTGAATCATGCCGTAGACGACACCTGCGGGTGTGATCGCGGCACGCCAGAGCGGCATCGCCTGGTCCGGAAAGCCTGGGTTCGCGCGCACAGGGCAGCCAAACGGATCGCGTGCGTTCCCATCCGGGTCGAAGGTGCGAAGGCCGCACGTTCGCCACGCTACGACGGCTTGTCCATCAAGCCCCCGTCCAACGGCCGCTTGCGTGGTGTCCAGCACGCCGAAGCCGGCGGTAAAACTCGGCCCCACCTCCATGCCGTCGCTTAGGCGAAAACGTCGGAGACGACTCGATGAACCGGCCACGTCCTCAAACACCTGGCCGACATCGCCAAATACAACGAGGCGGTCCGGTCCGTTAAAGCTACGGGGAAACTCGAGATCCATGGGCACCGTTTCGACGTTGCCGGCATCGTCGATCAGAACGAAATGCGGGCCCTCGCTCTCAAAGAGCGGTGGGTCGGCTTCGAAGTCAGCTGCCCAAACCACGCGACCATCGCTCGCGATGTCAAAGGTATTCGAGAAGCTCAGCGGACGCGGATTTTGGCTGAAACCCTCAAACTGCTGAACCCACTCGACCGCCCCGTCTTCATCCGTTGCCATCAAGAAGAAACCCTGCGATTCGCCGTCTTCGTCGATGTCGCCGGTCGAAAGGCCGAGCATGTAAACGCCACCTTCGTCACGACCGATCAGGCGCATAAGGCTCTCGTCGCCGGTGGTGCCGTAGACGTGCACAGAAGGCGAGCGCGGCGGCGTAAGGGGAAAGTTGTCCACGCCGTCGTCGAGGGTGTCCTGATCCGTATCGGCCCGATTCGGATCGGTCATTGCGTCTCGCTCCTCGGCGTCCGTCAAACCATCGCCGTCCAGGTCCGCAAAGAGCGGATTGGAAAAGACCTGGTTGCTTTCTTCGTAGAGCGGGAGACGCGCGCCGACGCGCCAGCCATCGCGCACCTCTTCAAAATCCGTCAGGCCGTCGCCGTCCGAGTCGGGATCGTCGTCGGAGGTTCGGTAGAGGTTCTCCTCGCGCGTGAAGAGCCCGTCGCCGTCGCGATCCGATACGTAGGCGAGGAAGACCTGATCGCGGGGAAGCAAGCGCTTGTCGCCGAAGGGCACGTTCGGATCGAGCACGCGGCGCTCGATCGGCTGGGATGAGGGTAGGCTCTGCTCTGTGCCGCCGATGACCACCCAAAAGCGCGCGGCGCGCTCGCCCGATTCCTCGGAGCGTACGCCGCGAATGCCGTTTAGCACCGCGACGCCCTCTTCCGTCTCGAGCGTCTCGTACCCCTCGCCAAGGGCGAGCCCAAGGACATTTTCCATCACATCCGCCAGCCGAACGCCCGCGCTTCCGCCGCCGGCGGTGCGTTCAATGTTGGTGGCGACGCGATAGCTCTCGAGGGGACGTTCGCCACCGAAATCGATCGTCAGGAGCGCGGTACGGCTCGCCGTCGTCTCGCCTACGGAGAACTCGAAGTTTTCACCGGTGCGGTCTTCAAGGTTGAAGCTCGCGACGCGAAAGAGCAGGCCCGCGGGGTTGGCGAGCAGGTCGAGGGCCGAGTTGGCGGCAATCGTCGACTCAACCCGAAAGGGACCCGCGGTCTGCCCTTCGCCGAGCACGAGATCGTTGGCAGCATCGGGCAGCGCCAGCGTGGCGACGGACGTAAAGGTCCCGCGCCGCAGATCACGGCGAAGGGCCGTGACCACGACGTCGCGCATGGCGAAGGTGCGCGTTCCCGCGTTCTGCACCGAAAGCTGCATCGCGAGCGTTCCGTCCGTGATGGTCTGGTTCTCCGTGGCGATGCGGCCGCTGATTTCCTCAAAGGCGTTCTGCACCGCGGTGGACGTTTCATTGGTCCAACTCGCGCTCTCTTCGCCGACAAAGCCCTGGGCCTGCGTCAGCTCGCCGGAGACACCGACGCCGACGGTCAGCGGAAGGCCGGCGGACGCTTCCGAGCCGATGGTCATGGAGCGGGAAATGCTTTCGGTCGTCGCCACCGTACTGGTCTCCGTGTCGGTCTGCGTCGCTTCACGCGCGAGCGACGTGGACACCGCATTCATCACTTCTTCACCGCTCTGAAGCACGACGTTGACGCCCAGATCGAGCTCGCCGACAAAGCGAAGGCGCGGCCGCGGGATGTCCGCGAGGAGCGGGTTGGTGGAGTTCTGATTGATCTCGACGAAGTCGCTTCGGCCGTCGCCATCCGAATCGGCGAGGGCCGGCGACGTACCAAAGCGCTCGACCTCCGATCCATCGAAGAACGCGCTATTGCCACCCCCGTCGCCGTCGCTATCGACGTTCGTTGGCGAGCTTCCCCATCGCTCGACCTCTTCGAGGTCCGTCAAGCCGTCGCCATCCGTGTCGGACCGCCGCGGATCGGTACGGAGCGTTTGTTCGGCGCCGTCGCAAAGGCCGTCGCCGTCCGTGTCGGCGAGCGTCGGATCGCTCACGGCTAGGCGCCGGGACTCGGCGTCCATACCGTCCTCGTTAATGCGAACGATCCAACCGTCGATCTCGTCCTCCGTAAGAATGCCGTCGCCGTCCGGGTCGGCATCCGTGGCCTCCAAATTTTCGCAGCCCGTCCGCACGATGGTAACGGCCACGGCATCGCCGAGCTGCTCCGAAAGGGCGGAGCGGCCAAACTCGTTTTCGGCGGCAACGGCGTAGCGATAGGCGACGCCGCGCTCGACGCTCTCGTCGACAAACGTGCTGGATGTAGCCGCCACGCGAGCCACCGCGGGGGCGTCGTCGAAGGTCGCTTCGCCCTCGACGCGAAAAACCACGAAGCCACGGTCGTCGTCGCTGCGGTCCACCCACTGAACGCGAATCGCTAGGCCTTCCGCCTCGGCCCGAACGCTCGCGGGTGATTCGGGCACGCCCGGCGGCTGGGGAGACGGACCATCCTCGCCGCAGCCGAAGAACACGGAAAACATAACCAAACAGGGGAGGAGGATCGAAATCTTCATTGGATGCTCGTGAAGGTGTGGGGGTTACCGTTACACGTCGCGCAAGCCGTTCGATTCAACCGTTTTCGATTTCAGTCAGAAAACATTGTTTGAATGAAAACGAAACGGCGTCGGTCGACTGGTCATTCACCTCCGACCACCAAGGACGACCCATGACGCTTCGAACCTCCCCCCTTTTCCTTACGCTCTTCTTGACGCTTATCGGCTGCGGCGACGACGACGGCGGCCCGGCGGACGCTGCCTTGGACGCGCCGCGTGCGATGGACGCATCGACCATGGACGTCGCAGCCCCTCGCCTCGACTGGTCGGGTACGTGGTCGCTCGAAGTCGACTACACGGCGACCTGTATGTTTTCGTCCCTCGGAGGGCCGCGAACGGCGCCGAACGACTACACCCTGAACGTCGTCATCAGCGGCGCGAACGACAGCCTCAGGGCCGTTGTCGGGGGTGACGATAGCTTCACGATGCTCGGCGTTGGCAGCGAGCGGCGACTCTCGCTCTCCGGCGTCTTTCCCGGACGCGACCACAACGGAGACACGGGGACCATCGTGCGCGCGGACAACAACGTGACCCTCACGTTCGAAGACATCGTGTCGAACAACGAAGCAACGGGCACCATCGAAGGTCGCTACGATACGTCCGGCGGCATAGGCTGCACGATCGAAGCGGGCGGTAGCGTGCGCCTCGTTCGATGACAGACTCGCCGCCCCCGCGTGGCCCTTCGTCGCGCGCGGCGCGCGCGTCCTGCGTTCAATCCGGAAATCGGCGACTCACGCCAGCCAGCTGATGTCGTAGACGCAGCCCTCGTCCCCAAGGGCGGGCGTGGAAGCGAGGTTCACCTCCACGTCTTTGGCGCCAAAGCGATCGAGACTTCGGTCGAAGAAGCCGATCAGAAAGACGCTTCCAACCAGCGAGACTTCGCCCACCTCGTCGAGCTCGAGGCGTGCAAAGCCTCGCCCGAGGCGCGTCACGCGGGCAGCCATGCCGCGGAAGAACGACGTCATCACGTCCGGCATCGCACGCATCAACTCCTGCGGCGGCGGCGAGGGCGGACGGACCGAACGCATCCGATCGAAGGCGCTTTCCGCAGCGGCGCGCCCACACTGAACGACGAGATGCAGGTCGTCGCGACCCAACATTGCGTCCACGTGGGACACAAGGGAAATGAGGTGGTCGTACTGCAGCCAGGTTCGACCGGAGATCCCCTCGACGAAGACCGACGCGGATTGTTCCGGGAGCGAGCGAAGGAGTTCATGGAGGGCACGCTCGCCAAAGCGGCGCGACACGAAGCGGAGCACGGCCAGCGGCAGCGCCCCCACCACGCTCTTGATCCGACCGAAAGTGCCATCAAAGGCGGTGCCGAGGCGAGTCGCGTCATCGATGGGGCCGCCGTGCACCGGGAAATCGGCGGCACGCGGCAAGGGTCGGACCGGCGGCGCGACCTCCGCGACCGTGCGCTCGCTCGCATACGGGCGGCGCGCCTCAATAAACGCGTGCGCTTCGTCGTCCCAACGGGCCGGCTCCGTTCGTTGAGGCTCTGCCGGCGCAGGCGCACGCCGGGGCCGACCTTCGGTACGGCGCCCTTCGCGCCGCGCTTCCGGACGCCGCGCCTCGCGTGCCTTCGGCACTCGAGCTTCGACGCGCCGCGCTTCCGGCGCTCGAGCTTCCGCACGCCTGGCTTCGCGACCTGGCTTATCGGGACGCGGCTCGTCGCGACGCGGGTCGGCACGCGGCTCGGGTCGGTGCGTTTCTCGGCCGTCGTCCGCCGGGACGCCGGCCATGCGGCGCCGCGAGCGCCTCGGTTCGCGTTGGCCAAGCGCCGGCGGCGCCGGTCGCTGTGGCTGACGCTCGGCGCTTCCGAGGTACGGCCGTGCCGCGCTCGGTCGTTCGACGGATGTTTCGTCAGCGGGTTCACGCCGCTTGCGTTCCGCTCGAAAGCGCTGACGCAGCGCTTCAATGTCCCGCGCTTCCTCGGCCTGCTCGTCCGTGTCCAGCTCGACCGCATGCCGCTGCTGCGTTTCGCGCGCGCGAAGCCGCAACAAGTCCATCGTAAAGCTGTCGCTCGCGGCGTCCGCGAAGTCCGGGACGACCCGACCGCCAAAGGGCACGAGGGCGGCGGCAAACTCCGCCGCTGTGGAAAAACGCCCGGAGCGTTTCTTCGAAAGGGCCTTCTGCACGACAGCGTCGAGGCCGCGCGGAATGTCGCTGCGCATGCTGCGCAGCGAGGGCGTGGGATCTTTGCGAATCTTGCGCGCCAACTCGCGAAAGGTCGGCGCGTCGAAGGGCCGCCGGCCCGCGAGCGTCTCGAAGAGCACCACGCCCGTGGACCAGACGTCGAGGCGCGGGTCGCGGCGATCATCGCCCTTCAAGCGCTCGGGCGCCGCATAGGCGGGTGTGCCCACGAGCGTTCGGGCCGGCGTAAGCGTCTTGCCGCCGTCAATGCGTACGGAGGGCTGAACGAGGGCGGCAAAGCCAAAATCGCAAAGCTTCACGAAGTCGCGGTCACCGAGCAGCGCGATCAGCATCATGTTCGCAGGCTTGAGGTCGCGATGGAGAATGCCGCGGTCGTGTGCCGCCGAAAGGCCCGCCAGGCTGTGCGTCGCGATGTTGCACGCGCGGGCCACGCTCAAGCGCCCCTCTTCGGCGATCGCCTCGGAGAGGGAGCGACCGCGCAGGTACTCCATAACAAGGTAGGGGCGACGTCCGTCGTAGCC
>JBCCRV010000139.1:0-12892 GCA_039201085.1 Myxococcota bacterium
CAGCCGGGCACGCTCGTGGAAGCCGGAACGGCGGGCGGCATCGAGGCCGTTGTCGACGTGGAGATCGACACGCGCGGCTACCTCTTTGAGCTGACGCCGCCCGTGAACATCAGCGTGCTCGAAGGCCGCATCCGCGGCCGCCGCCGCCGTCCCATCGAGGGCTTTCGCTTGCTGCCGGAGGAGCTCGTGCAGCAGGTGCAAGCGGAAGCCGCAGAAGACGGCTAGCAGGCCTGCTAGCGCACGGCCGGTGCGCTGCGAATCAGCTCGACGCTGCCGCACTGGATGAGTTCGGGCACGCGTAGCGTGATGTTGCCCCCGCGGCCTACGGGAACGACGAGCTCCGTGTCCGTGCGCCGGAGAATGCCAACCTGCGTGCCGCCAATGCGGACTTCGGTGACGCGGCTGAGACCGCGGCCCCGAAGGTTCACGCGACCACCTTGGGGAACGCGGTTGAGTGCCGGCGCGCATTCGATGGCCGCGCGGATTCCTGGTGTGTCCGGGGTGACATCGATCGTCGGGCGTTCGACGTTCGTGTTGCCTGGCGCCGTGGGCGTGTCCGGGGCGTTCGGCGGCGTGTTGTTCGACGTGCCGCCGCCCGGCAGCGTCGGTCCTGGGCGCGCCGGTCCACCGGCTTCGGGCCCAACCCCGCCGCCGCTTTCGGGCAGCTCGGGCGTGGGCCGGCTGGGCCCCTCGGCGCCCAGCTGCGCGCCGGGCGCGGGGGAGTTCGGGCTTTCCACGTTCGGCCCTGGACGCTGCACGTTCACGCCGGCGCTCGGCCCCGTCGTGTTTGGCAGCGGCACGTTCGATTGGGCGATGATGCGCTGCGGAACCTCTTCCGGTTCGTCCTCGTCCGGGCAGGACATGCGCACGTGTCCGGGCTCGCGATACACGGGCGGGGGCGTTCGCTCCCGTCGCCGGAAGTAGCCGGGGTAGAAGCGGTTATCGCCGTCGGCAATCGCGCAGACCGGCGGCTCCCACACAAAGCCCGGATCCGGCTTCACCCATGCGCCTTCGAGCCAGACCCAGCCGCCCTCGTCGTAGTCCCAGTGGCCCGCGATCCAGACGGACGTCGGATCCGTCTTCGAGGGGCGCGTCTCGTCGAGGGCGCGCAGGGGCGGGCAGGGCGTGGCCACCGCGACAAAACGCTCCGGACGCACGTAGAGGCGTGCCGTCACGCGAAAGCGCACGGTGCACGCGCTGAGCGAGAGAAGGAGGAGCGCGACAACGTACGTGGGCCTCATCGCCGCGATGTACCACACGCGCTTCCCCTTCAGCTAGCGCGCCTCGCGGAGCGGCCACGGCGTCGTCCCTGGCAATCTGCTGCCTCATGGCGCTTGCCCCAGGGTTGCGTCTTGGCGCGTGGCGCGAATCGCCACGGAACGGCCTGCGCCGTTCGGCCCTTGGGCCCGCCGGCGTCGCGTGGACCGGGCCTCCGCGCTATAGTCCCGCCGTGACGATTCACGACGGCATTCTTTCGCTGGTCGGCGAAACCCCGATGGTGCGCCTCGCGGCCATCGCCAAAGAGGGCGGCGCCGAGGTCTGCGGCAAGCACGAAGCGATGAACCCTACGGGAAGCGTCAAGGACCGCGCCGCGTGGAGCATGATTCAAGCGGCGGAAGCCTCCGGCGAGCTCCAGCCCGGCGCGACGATCGTCGAAGCCA
This sequence comes from Myxococcota bacterium, assembly GCA_039201085.1. Taxonomy (GTDB): domain Bacteria; phylum Myxococcota_A; class Polyangia; order Polyangiales; family Houyiibacteriaceae; genus JBCCRV01. Next base: position 1,662 of record JBCCRV010000139.1, read on the forward strand.
CGAGCGGTAACACGGGCATCAGCCTCGCCATGATCAGCGCCGTGCGGGGCTACCGCTGCATCATCGTCATGCCCGAGGACATGAGCCAAGCGCGGCGGGACATTCTCAAGGCCTACGGCGCCGAGATCGTGCTCACGCGCGCCGATGAAGGCATGGCCGGCGCCGTCGACGAAGCGGACGTATTGGCCAAGCGCTTCGACGCGTTCGTATGCGGCCAGTTTGAAAACCCCGCCAACCCCGAGGTGCACGCCAAGACCACGGCGGAAGAGATCTGGCGCCAAACGAAGGGCGAGGTGCACGCCTTCGTCGCCGGCGTCGGCACGGGGGGCACGGTCACGGGCGTCGGTCGCGCGCTCAAAGCGAAGAACCCCTCCGTCCGCATCATCGCCGTCGAGCCGCGCGCCAGCGCCGTCCTGAGCGGCGGCCGTCCGGGCCTGCACGGCATTCAAGGCTTGGGCGCGGGCTTCGTGCCCAAGGTGCTCGACCTCGACATCGTCGACGACATCGTCACGGTGACGGACCTGGCCGCCGACCGCATGATGCGGCGTCTCTCGCGTGAAGAAGGCCTGCTACTTGGACCGAGTGGCGGCGCCAACGTGCACGCGGCGAGCGAAGTCGCGCGCCGAATGGAACCCGGCCAGCGCGTCGTCACCATTCTCTGCGACGGCGGCGAGCGCTACTTCGGTTAGCGATCAGCGCTTATTCGAGCACGGCTTATTCGAGCACGGCTTATTCGAGCACGGCTCATTCGAGCACGCGACCGTCGCGTTCGGCCTTCACCGCGTCGACAAGGCTCGATGTATCCGCCGCGACGAGAATCGACAGGTGCGCGCCAATGCCAAGCTTACGGTCGGCGGCGGCCTGCTTCGCGGTCTTCAGAAGCAGCTCGTGGATCGCGCCGTTGAAGGCCTTGGCCGTCGCCGGACTCGCCTTGAGGTAAAGGAAGCTAAAGCCGCCCGCCATCTTGTAGCGGTTGCGAAGCACGCTTCGCAGAAACGCCTGGGACCAGTCTTCGTCGACGATCTTTTTCACGGGCCCGGCGCCGGACCAGAGCTGAAGGTCGGGGTCACCGACGAACACGCGATCCGTCGACTCGTAGCGCACGAGTCCCCGTTCATGCAGCCGCTGCAGCGCCGCTCGAAGCGCGGGCAGGTTGAGCTTCATCGCCTTGGCGGCGTTCCGGGCCGGTGCGCCTTCGGCGGCGATTCGCCAGTAGAGTTCGAAGTCGCCCGGGCGACCAAGGAAGTACTCCTGAAGCTCGTCCGAAAGCGTGTCCCGTTCGAACTTGGGGTTCGAGACGTGCTCAAAGAGCGCGCCGAGCTCGACGTTCAAGAGTTCGCAAATGCGCGAGAGCCGGTTGAGCGAGCAATCATCGCCCGTGAGCGTCTTCTTGACGGCGGACTCGGAGATCGAAAGGTGCGCGGCAATGTCCCGGTAGGTGATGCCCTGCTCCTTGGCGAGCCGTTTGATCAGCGGACGAACGCGCTCGAACATAGGCCCGATGTAGCGTCAGCACGCGGGCGCTGCCAAGCCCTCTTCAACGGCGCTCATCGGGCGCCGGATTTCGGTACCAAAAGGCCCTTTGAAGACCGACATCGGGCACCCCCCGGGGTTTTCGTCGCCGCCCCTTCGGCGCCGCCTAAGCTCGTGGCGGGGGGGAAGGAAGAAGAACATGAAGTACATGATGCTGCTCTACGGTGACGAAGCTGCGTACGCCTCGATGAGCGAAGCGGAACAAAAGGAAGCCTTCAATGCTTTCATGGAATACAACCGCGCCCTCGCGGAGTCGGGGGTCCTGCGCGAAGGCGCCGAGCTTCATCCAAGCATGACGGCTCGCACGCTGCGAATGCGCGACGGAAGCGTCGTGACGACGGACGGCCCCTTCGCCGAAGCCCGTGAGCAGATGGGCGGCTACTACGTGCTCGAGGTGCCCTCGCTGGACGAAGCCCTCGCCTGGGCCGCGAAGTGCCCTGCGATCTACGGCGGCGCCATCGAAGTCCGCGCCCTTGGCACGGAGCCCTCCGAACTCAACGACGCGTGATGAAGGCACCGCGACCGAGAGCAAGGGCACCGCGACGGGGAGCAAGGGCACCGCGACGGGCGGCAAACACGCGGACAGCACTCGGGAGCGTGCTGGCAGCGCTCCTGCATTTGAGCGCCTGCGGCGATGGCTCGGCGTCGATGGACGCGGCCGTCGAGTCTGGCCAGCCCGATGCGACCGTCGACGCCGTGCGGGTGGACGCCATGCCCGCGGACGCTCGGCCCCCGGCGGACGCTGCGCTGGACGTGCTTGCGGATGCGCCCGCCGACGGGCCGCCAGGCGCGTCGTCCCTCGCGCGCGATTGGCCTGCCGTTGCTGAGCAAGCCCAGCGCGAACTCGACGCCGCGAACGCCACCTGCGTCAGCATCGCCGTGCTCGACGAAGGCCGCGTTCGCTACCTCGGGTCTGCCGGAACGGCGCCTTCGCTTGCCGGCGAACCCAACGAGGACACGGTCTTCATGGTCGGTTCGGACACGAAAAAGATGGCGGCGGTGCTTCTTCTCCAGCACGTGGATGACGGCGCCATCACCCTCGAAACGACCGTACGGGAAGCGCTCCCCGAGCTCGTGCTCCCCCGCGCCGCGTCCTACCTGGATGCGACGATGCGGGACCTGCTCAGCCATCAGGGTGGCATTCTCGACGTGGCGGGCGACCTCACGACCACCACATCGGACGCGTTCCTTCGCGACTACGCCTTCGGAGGCTTTGGCGCCCGCGCCTATTCGATGAACCCACCGGGCCTCTTCTTCAACTACGCGAACCCCAACTTCAGCTTCGCCGGTCTGGTGAGCGAACGCCTCTCCGAAGAGCCTTGGGCCGATCTCGTAGAAGGCCGCCTCTTCGAACCGCTCGCGATGACCCGAAGCGTGGCGCGCCGCGCGAGCGTCGATGCGAACCACGCGTCGGGCAACGGCTTCGCCGACCTCGAGAGTGCAATCGCCCCCGTGCCCCTCGAGCGCACGTGGGAGAACGCCTTTACGCGCCCGAGCGGACTCGTGTGGTCGACGCCGTCGGACCAAATGCGTTTGGCGCGCTTTCTGATCGAGGGCGACGCAGACGTGCTCAGCGACGAGCTGCGCACGGCGATGGTCACGGGTCGCGGCGCACTCTCGCCCGACTCGGACGCGGACCGCTACGCCTTTGGTCTTTTCGTATCCAATCGGCTTCGCATGCAGGGCGACGAGTACGAGCTCGAGGTGTGGTCGCACGGTGGCAACACCTTCACGCACAGCTCGCTCTTCTTGGTGATTCCGTCCGCGGGCTTTGCCGTGTCGATTCTGAGCAACGGCGCCTTCGACGATTTTTCCGCCACGGCGCGCGCCGTCATTCGCGCGTTCGTCGAGCTTCCCGCACCGACGACGCCGTCCACACCGACGCTCGACGCGGACGTCATCGCCTCCCTCGCCGGCAGCTACGACGACCCGAACAACGTCGGCGAGGTGCGCGTGAGCGTGGAGGACGGTGCGCTACGCCTCTCCATGCCGACGCTCGACCGACTCGCCATTCCGTACGAACCGCAGGCGACGGCGCGCAGCTCCCGCGTGTGGGACGCCGTCATTCAAGGCGCGCCGCTCGACCTGCGCTTTATCGACGTCGACGGCGCGACCTATTTGGTGAACCGCGCCTTCGTGGCCGTGAGGCGCAACTCGATACGCGCCCGTCGGGCCACGCCCGTGCGCGATGAGGTTCGCTTGCCGACCTTTCGCGACTCCGAGCACCCCGTCGAGCTCTGAGGCCGATGGCGTTCCGCGGCCCGGCGCTACGCGCTCGTGCCCTGCGGTCCGCTGCGCGGCTTCATGCGCTTTTCCTCGTCCCAGAGCCCAAGTCGCTTCATGCGCCGTACAAAGGTCGCGCGGGAAACGCCCTGCGTGGACGCGGCAAAAGCGATTCGACCGTCGTTGCGCTCAAGGGCGGCGGCCATCGCAGTGCGAAGCGCGTCCGCGTGTTCCTGCTGCACTTCCTTCACGTGCGATTCGTACGCCCGCCACCCCGCGAGCTGCTCCGGCGTCAGCGTCGCCGCGCCGCCCGTGCGAATCCGATGCTCGACGGCCCGTAGCCAGCGCCGCGTCTTGCGCGGCAGACGCGGCCCGTCGTTGACGACAAGGCCCGTCACCTCCTGGCGCTGATGGGGCCGAAGCACATGGCGCTTCTTCGTGCGGTGCACCGTGTAGCCGTGGCGTTTGGCAATGCGCTCGACGCGCTGAATCAGCCCGCGCGGCGTGGCGGAGCGGTCGTAGGGGAGCGAAAGTGTGATGTCGTCCGCGTAGCGCGTGTAGGTTGCGCCGCAGTAGAGCGCCTCCCGCGCGATCGTCGCGTCCAGGCTAAAGTTCACCCGGTTGCTGAGCGCCGGGCTCGTGGGCGCGCCTTGGGGCAGGCCGCCTTCGTACGTCGTCAGTCGCGTGAGCACATCCGCCGCTTCGTCGTTCCAGCCGATGAAGCGGAAGTACGCGCGCACGCGTTCGGCACCGGTGCGCTCAAAGAACGATTTAAGATCGAGCTTGATGACCACCGCCTGATGGGCGTGGGCGGCGGCGTTCTTAGCAACGCTGCAGCCCCGTTCGAAACCGGTGGCCGCTCCATGCACCCGGAGGTCGCGCAGGATGCGGTGCAGGATCGCGCGCTGGATCGCCATCGCGTCGGGATCGGGCGTGTGCAGCGTTCGGCGTCCGCCCGGCCCATCCCGGTACGGCCCGCGCTTGGCAATCGTGTGGCGTCCATAGGTCGGCACGAAGCCGCGAAGAAAGTCCGGCTCGCGGCCGAGGCGACGCGCGAGCTCATCGAGATCAAACCGATCTTCCGGGTGACGGCGCAGGTTCTGCTTCGGTCGCGGGCCCGGCCCACGTCCGAAGAGCGCCTTCGCCGCGACCAGCAAGAGCACCCCAACGGCGATGACGGCCCAGCGTTCCACCCGCGAACCTTATGCGCTGCGGGGTAGGGGGCAAAGCCCCGTTGCGAGAGGGCCAAACGCCGCGCCAAACCGAGCAGGCGCGCGCCGCGGAGAACGCGCAGGGACGCGGCCGAAGTCGCAGCAGCCCGAATTAAGAACGGGCCCGCGCATGCGGACCCGTCGCCTTGCTTCCTTAGGGGAACGTCCCGTCCAGCTAAGGAACGGGATCTACGGTGTGAGCACAACGTGCCCAGGCCGACGAAACATCGGCCCCTTGCAGATGCAAGAACGCCAAGGCGAGCGACGAGTTTCCGAGATGTACCGGAAGCGGTCAAGGCCGCTCCTCCCTTGCGCGGCTCGGGCGAACTCCCTACACCGCAGCCGTGGCGAACGAGACCTGGCCGGACATTGCACGCCGCGCGCTCGATGCGCCCGATGACGTACGCGCGCAAATCGCGGCGGCCTACCATTGCGATGCGCACCGGACGGAGGAGGAAGCCATCGTCTACTACGACCGCGCAGCCAAGCTCGGCGTTCCGGAGGATGCGCAGCCGGGGTTTTCCATTGGCTATGGTTCGACCCTCAAGAACGTGGGTCGGGTGCAAGAGTCGGCCGCCGTGTTGAAGGAAGCCGCACGCGTCCATGCGACCAATCGCGCGATTCAAGCGTTCCTCGCGCTGACGCAACTTGCCTCAGCCGACGCAAACGGCGCCGTGGCCACGTTGCTTCGAACGCTGCTCTCGCTGAAGGCGCATGACGACGAGGTGAACGCGTATGCCCGCGCGTTGGAGAGCTACACCGAGGAGCTCGAAACCGCCTCGCGTGTTCACAGAAGCGCGCTTTGCGCAGGCCCAGACGACCCTAGCTCCTGACCATGGCAGCTCCTCCCACCCGAGTTCGCGATCCCCGAACGGCGCGTCAGCTCTACGGACCGCTGGCCGACCGCGCCTTCGCCGGCCTGATGGAAGGCGATCCACTCGCGGACGAAGCCGCCTTCGACGCCGCGCCGAAGTGGCTCGACCTCGCCGCGCGTGCGGAGACGCCCGCCGGCATGCCGAAGAGCCTCCGCCGCCTCGTCGACGCGATGGCGTCGCCGCCGAGCTGGGTAGACTACGACCGCTGCGATCGAGCGGGCCGCCTGCTCTTTCGATCGAGCGCCGCCGGCGGCATCGTGCTCGGCGCCAAGTCACTCCTCGGCGGCTACACCTCGCCCGCGGGAAACAAGCCCCTCGCGTTTTCGGGCCAGCTGGAACAGTCCGTGCAGTTTCGCCTCGCCGAAACCGGACGTTTCGTCGTGGAAACGTGCAAGCGCGGCGGCCTTCGTCCGGGCGCGCCCGGCTGGGGCATCACCCTGCGCGTCCGCCTGATGCACGCCCGCGTGCGTCAGCTCCTCCTTCGCGACGCGCGATGGCGCACGAGCGACTGGGGCGTTCCCATCAACCAGCACGACATGGTCGCCACCTCGCTGCTCTTTTCCACGGTCTTCGTCGACGGCGTGCGCGCCTTTGGCGTTCCCGTCAGCGCCGAGGAAGACGCGGACTACGTTCACCTTTGGCGCACGAGCGGCTGGCTCATGGGCGTTGACGCCTCGCTCCAGCCCACAAGCCGCATCGAATGCGACCGGCTCCACACGCTCATCGAAAGCACGCAGCACCCACCGGACGACGATTCACGGGCCCTAACGCGCGCGCTGCTCCATTCGCCGCGGCTCAGCCAGCCCGATTCGATCGCCCAGCGTCACGTGGAGCTCGGCGAAGGCTTTGCCCGCGCCCTTCTCGGCGACGCCATGGCCGACGCGCTCCACATCCCGCGCCATCCCCTGCGCCACAGCGTGTCCCTCATCGGCGGCGTGGTCCGCGCCCTACGCCCGCTCACGCCGCGCAGCCTCCGCCCACGCTTCGAAGCGATGGGCGAGCAGTACTGGGCGAACAACCTCGAAGCCGGCTTTGCCGGAAAGGCCGCGCGCTTCGCCTTGCCGAAACGGCTTCTCGGCACCCGCGGCCGATCGCCGAGCCGATCCCCTGCCCATGCCTAAGGCAGACGCTCGGCGTTGAAGATGCTGTCGATGGTGCACACGCTCACGCAGTCGGGCCCCTCCGATTCGGGGCACTCGCGGTAGCTGTACGAACCGCCGAGCGCCGGGTCGCCGCCGTTGAAGCGAAGCGTTTCCGTCACTTGCCAGCGTTCCCCATTGCCAAAGATTGCATGCCGTACGAGCCCGTCCCCTTCGGGCCTGAACACCGCGTCGCCAGCCACCGCTTCGCCCGTCTGCGTGTACCATTCGAGAGTCTCCGCGAGCGGCTGACGCACCTCATGGTTGGGGAGGACGGGGCCCGAGAAGAAGAAGCAGCTGGCCGTCTGCACCTGGTGCGCGCCCCATTGAATTCGGTAGCGCTCGGGCGCAGCGGAGACCGACGCCTGGGGCGCCGAAGCCGAAGGCGGACGCTCGGCGATCGGGGCGGCACAGCCAAGGGCCGTGAGGAGCAGCAAAGGTCGCATGGCCCGAGCGTAGGCGAAGCCGGCGCCGCTAGCATGCAAACCCGTTCCCCGACGGGCTTGCAGCGGACAGCGGTTGGAAGGATCGATCATCTCCATCGGTGTCCGCCGTAGAGCGATCGAGCGCTACAGGGCGCGCTCCGCGGTGAACTCCGCAACGATGGTGCAGTCGTTCTCGCAGTCGGGCCCCCTCCGACTCGAGGCACTCCGGATAGCGGTAAACAATTGGCGCCTCGCCGGATTTGCTCTAGCGTCTCGCGATGGCATTCGAACCCCGTTTCACGACCCTCGTTCAGGTGTACGAACAGGCGATCGCGTCCTTCGCCTCTCGTCCGCTCTTCGGCGTCAAAAAGAGTGGAACATGGCAATGGTCGACCTACGCCGAGTTCGGCGCGAAGGTGGACGCGATGCGGGGCGGATTGACCCGCCTCGGCATCGAAAAGGGCGACCGCGTCGCGATCATTTCGAACAACCGCCCCGAGTGGGCGATTGCCGCGTACGCGTCCTACGGCATCGGCGCGTCCTTCGTGCCCATGTACGAATCGCAGCAGCCCAAGGACTGGCAGTACATCCTGGCGGACTGCGGCGCGAAGGTGCTCTTCGCCGCGAACGCCACGATCGCCGAAGGCATCGCCGGGCACCTCGATGAACTTCCGGACTTGAAGCAGGTCGTCATTATCGACGGCTCGAGCGAAGGCTGCATGGCCTTCGACGAGCTCGTTTCCGGCGAGTCCGCGCCCATCGCCGCCGTCGAAGGCGAGGACATCGCCGGCTACATCTACACCTCCGGCACAACGGGCAAGCCCAAGGGCGTGCTTCTCAGCCACCACAACTTCGCGTCGAACGTGTCGGCGATTCACGAGATCTTTCCCATCGCCGAAGACGACCGCTCCCTCAGCTTCCTTCCCTGGGCCCACAGCTTCGGCCAGACCGTCGAACTGCACGGGCTCTTCTCGATGGGCGGCTCGATGGGCATCGCCGAAGCCGTCGACAAGATCGTCGCGAACCTCGCCGAGGTGAAGCCGACGCTCCTCTTCTCCGTGCCCCGCATCTTCAACCGCATCTACGACGGTCTGCACAAGCGCATGGCCGAAGCCGGCGGCCTGAAGCTGAAGCTCTTCGAAGCCGCCGTCTCCACGGCCGAGCAGCGCAAGCGCCTCGCCGACCAACGCAAGCGAAGCGGCTGGACCGACTTCAAGTTCAACATTCTCGACGGCCTCGTCTTCAGCAAGGTGCGCGATCGCTTCGGCGGCCGCCTCAAGTACGCCTTCAGCGGCGGCGCGGCCCTCAGCAAGGAAGTCGCCGAGTTCGTCGATAACCTCGGCATCATGGTCTACGAGGGCTACGGCCTCACGGAAACCTCGCCCATCGCCACGGCCAACAACCCTTCGGCGCGCCGCATCGGCAGCGTAGGCAAGCCGATCCCCGGCGTGCACATTCACATCGACAAGGAAGCGACGGACGATCCGAAGCACGGCGAGATCGTGATCATCGGACCGAACGTCATGCAGGGCTACTACGGCCTTGAGGAAGAGAACGAGCGCGTCTTCGTCGATATCGAAGGCAAAAAGGGCTTCCGCTCCGGCGACATGGGCTACCTCGACGACGACGGTTTCCTCTACATCACGGGCCGCATCAAGGAGCAGTACAAGCTCATGAACGGCAAGTACGTCGTTCCCACGCCTCTCGAGGAGCGCATCAAGCTCTCGCGCTTCGTCGCCAACATCATGATTCACGGCGCGAACGAAGTGTTCAACGTGGCGCTCGTCGTTCCCGACTTCGACACGCTCCTTCCCTGGGCCCAGGAAAAGGGCCTCGGTTCGGACCGCGCCGCGCTCATGCAGAACGACGCCGTGCGCACGCTCATCCAAGACGAGATCGACCGCTACGGCGCCGACTTCAAGCAGTACGAAAAGCCGCGCAAGGTCGCCCTCGTCGAGGAAGACTTCACGACGGAGAACGGCCTGCTCACGCCGAAGATGTCGCTCAAGCGCCGCAAGGTCATGGAGCGCTACGGCGACACGATCGCCGCCCTCTACAAGGACTGAGCGAGGTCTTTGCGCAAGCGCCCCGAGTTCCAGCCCACGTGCACGCCCAATCGGTGCGCGTGTCGTAACGAGTGCGGGCAGCGATGGGTGCGTGCCCGTCCTAGCAAGTGCGCGCGTCCAATGACCTCCCGCCTCCGATGACCGCGCATCAGAACGTGCGCGCGTCAAAACCCGAACCCCAACGTAATGAGATGCTGGGAAGCGCCGACGTCCGTCGTATCCAGCTGAACCTGATAGCCCATCACCAAGAACTGGCTGCCCAAGCGGAGGCCGATGGTCGGCATCAGCCGCGTATGCCAATTGGTGCGCGAGGTCGTGGTCGTAAACGTCTCGCAGGTGTCCGTGCTGATCGAACAGTTCGGATCGACAAGGCCCAACCGTGAAGTCGTGAGCTCGCGCCGGCGCCAGTCCAGCGTCGCGCCCACCCACGGTTCGACGGTCCAGCTGATGCCGCCGTTTTGAAAACGAAAGCGATGGCCAACGGCCGCCGTCAGCTGAAGTCGGAGCACCTCCTCCCGCGTGCTCTCCAGCGGGTCCTCACGCTTGCCGCCGCCGAGCAAGCCGAAGCCGGTTCGAAAGGTCCAGCGGTCGTCCAGGCTCAGTCCACCGTTCAGCACCAGGCCAACGGCGGGCTCGCGGCCGGACAGCAGCAACCCGAACTCATAGCCCGCCCACCCCCGTAAACGCGGGCGCAGATCGTCCTCCGACGCCTCGCCTTCCAAGAGCGCCCGCAGGCCATCCACAGAAACCACCTGCGAACCGACGTCGGTCCGGCCGGAAAGCAGGCCCACTAGCGCTCCTTGATGCAAAACGGGCGCGCCGTAGTGCGAATAGGACGGCGAAGCGTCCGTCCGCAGATGGCGTTCCAAAAGGCCCGTGATGCGCCCGAAGGTCAACGTGCCCGTTTCGTCCGAATCACCCGAAGCCGTCAGGGCCTGCACCGCGCTGCCGACGTTCGGCGCCTCTTCCCGCACGGGCAGCGAGTCGAGCCCCAGCGTCGCCGCCGGCCGCACTTCTGCCGCGCCCAGCTCAGCATCCAGCCGCACCAGTTCAAGAGCCACCCGCTGACCCGCACGGTCGACCGCTTCCAGGCTGCGTCGGCACCACGACACCTGACTGGTCGTGATAACGGCACCCTCGAACAGAAACGCCAGCGCCATCGAATGTCCGTCGCACTGAACCACCGCCACCGTTCCCGCCGCCAGCGAAAGCAGTGCCGCAGCGTCTTCGGAACGCTCGCCGGGCGGCTCACCCTGAGCAAAGACGCGGGTGGCCGCAAAGAACAGAAAAAATACGGAAAACGCAGAAAAGAGTCGCATGCCAAGAAGACGACCCACCTCCCCCTTTCATGCGCTTACACGACCTGACGTTTTCATTACGAGCGAAGCGACCCGCGCCGTGGGACGGTCTTCGAGTCCGGCGTGCAACGCGAGGAGGGCCGATGAAACGAGCGCGTCCGAAGACGGGCCCCCAGCTCGTCCGCGCGGGGTGTGCCGCCGAGTCCGCCGGTCCCCCAGCGCCAACACAGCCGATCCAGGTTCAGCCCCCATGACCAGGTTCGCCGACACCCAGACGAACGGGTTCAGTTGCTCGAATGCTGCCCGCGCGCTTGGACCAGACGTTGCGCGTTTGTGCTTCCTTATGCCTGGGTCACGCGGGCTAAGTCCCGCGTCCTATGGTCGTGTCGCAAGACACGAGAGCCATAGGGCGCTGCCCCCACCCATTTTTTTCACCCGTTCGACGGCACCCAGAAGGCGGG
>JBCCRV010000140.1:0-12884 GCA_039201085.1 Myxococcota bacterium
GGGACCGAGAGGGCGAGAGCCTGGCTTTTGAGGGCAAGGCGCAATGCGGGAGCGGGCCGAGGCCCGTGACCAAAGAGCAACGCCGCCATCGAAAGTCAGGCTTTCGCCATCGACGGGAGTTTAGCGGTTCGCTTCTCTAGAGCTCATCCCGCCTGAGACGGCCTGTGCGCCTTTCTTGACGGCGGACGAAGGAAGCGACCAAAACGCAGGTATGCGTGCTTTTGCCTTTGCTCCCATTGCCCTCTGCCTGGCCTGCGGCAGCGCGGCCTCCGCTCCCGAAGCGCCGCGCTCGGTGCAGAGCGAGGTGTACGTGCCTCCGGCGACGAACGGCGAAATCGAGCGAAGCACCCTCAGCTACGTTGTGGACCGCGGGCTGGCCAACTTTCTGCGCGGCGTTCGCGTGCAGCCGCATCTGAACGGCGACGAGTTTGTGGGTCATCGCATCGTTTCGATGTACCCGGACGACCCGCGCTTCACGGCACTGCCGATTCAGCCCGGCGATACGGTGACGCGCGTGAACGGCCAGAGCATCGAGCGGCCAGAGCAGGCGTACGAGGTGTGGTCAGGGTTGCGCGTCTCAAGCGAACTGGTCATCGACTACCTGAGCGGCGGCCAAGCGCACCAGCTTCGTTTCGCGATCGTCGATTGAGGCATCGCCCGCCCCGTCGCCGACGGCGGGGCGAAGGCGGGGCGAAGCTCGAACACGTCCCAGTGCAACACCTGCGGTCGACAGCGGAGACCTTCCCATTAACGGACAGCAGGCCACGCGCGTTTCGTACAGGTACGGGGAGGACGAAGCTCCTGAAAGCGGCTAGCCTGCCGCCATGATCGAAGGACTCTTCATCGTTCTGGAAGGCATCGATGGAGCCGGCACCACGACGCAAACGAGCTTGCTTCGTGACCGCCTCACGGGGCGCGGCTTGCCTGTTCACACCACGCGGGAACCAAGCGACGGACCGATCGGCACGATGATTCGACAAATCCTAGCCGGTCGAATCGTCGTGCCCGGCCTTCAAGGTCCCAGGCCGCCGAGCTGGTCCACGATGGCGCTGCTCTTCGCCGCCGACCGCACCGATCACAACGAAGCGGAGATCGTGCCGAACCTGATGGACGGCGTGACGGTGATCTCCGATCGCTACGTGCATTCGTCCCTCGCCTACCAGTCGGTCTCTTCCGGCGACGAAGACAGCACCAAATGGGTGCGGCAAATCAACGCCCAGGCCCGGGCCGCGGACCTGACGATCGTGCTTGATGTGACGCCCGATGAAGCGCGCGCGCGTCGCGCGTCCCGTGGCGGGAAACGCGACCTTTATGAAGAGGATGACCTGCAGGCTCAGCTCGCCGCCTTCTACGCCACCATCGAAGAGCACTTTCCCGATGAACGCATCGTGCACGTCGACGGTAGCGGATCCCCGGAAGCGGTGGCCGAACGCATCTACGCGGAGGTTCTGCGTCTTCGCGGCGAGGCCGAGTGACACTCGAGTTGCTCTCCGTTCGCTGGCGCGTCAGGGACCGTCGCGCGGAACGTGTTGTGGAGCAACCAGGTGGTGAAGCTGCTGGTGCAACGAGTCTGCGGGCCGGGAGGCTAAGAAGGTTCTAAGGTCCACGAAGGGCTTTCACGGGACCGACCACTCGCGACCCTCGTTGGAAAACGGACTACCTAGACGGCTCGGTACACCTCAGAGCCCCGGGGTCCGTAGAACCCAACAAGCCCCCTTCGAACCCTTGAGCACCGGCACTCAGATGTTCTCAGTGCCCTTCACACACCCTCGGTGACCGAACGGGGCTAGGGGACGTACCAGATCGGGCTTGTCCAAGCGCGCTCCATCACCGTGCGCGGGATCACATCGGTGCAGCAGGTGCTTTCAGCGCTTCCGGCCTCGACGGCGTCGCAGTCCACGTCGAGCTCCAGGCAGAGCCGATGGCTCCATCGGCAGCTCGGATTTTCGAGCACGCGTGCATAGTAGAAGGCAGGCTGCTCCGGCCGAAAGTCGGGATCGCGCCACACCGCGCAGAGCTCCAGCGCTCCGTCCCCCGTGCGCTCGCAGGTATCGAGGTCGACGCCCGCGCCCGTTTCGCCGCCGGCTACGTCAAACACAAACTCTTCGGTTTCGCCGGTGGCGGGGTCGACCACACCCTTGATGATTTGAATGCGCTGGAGCGGCGCCCCAAGGGCGTCGGCCATCGCCCGTACCGGAAAGGACGGTACGGCGTCGTCGGGGCGCGCGGGCAGCAGGGCACCCATCGGAACGCCGCCGGCATCGGCTTCCGCCACGAAGTCGGGCGAGTCGCAAAGGTCGGACTCGTAGGACCATCCACCGAAGAAGCGCGCAAGAATTCGCGTGCCGCTCGTGCCGTACGTTTCACGGCGGCGCATCGCATCGAAGAGCGCCGGCCGTGAGTTTTCCTCGGCCCACACGACGGCGAGGCCGCCCGGTGACGCGGTGCGAATCGCAACGTTGATGCGCCCCTGTGGCGTAATACGCTCGAGCGGCGGCCCGTCCAGGTTGCCCGTATGCCCAGGCCAGTCCGACTCCTCCGTCGCCCCGGCGATGCTGGCGTGCGTATCCGTCGCGGCGATGAACCCCATTCGAAACGGGTCCACGCCCGTGCGAACCAGCTCCGCAAGCCCGTTGCGAAGCACGCCCCGCGCATGATCCCGTCCCTGCGCGCAGCCCACGCCCACAAAGCCCACTCCGCTGCTCTCGTCGCACTGCCGCGTGCACTGCGTATCATCGTCGGACTCGCAGAAGCGCTCAAAAAAGGTCTCGAAGGCGCAGAACTCATCTTCGCTCGCCAGCGGGTCGCCCGGTAGGGTCATGCACTCGCTTGCGCCTTTGTGCTGGTAGATCTCCATGAGCGGCTCGAGGGCGGCTCGCCGGGCGGCGGTGTCCGCGTCGTAGGGTTCGCCGGCCTCCGTGATCGGCACGAACATCTCGCCGGTGCCAATGTTTCCGTTGTGCGGGATCACGAGCAAGTCGCAGTCCGTACCGCTCTGCAAGCAGTCGGCCTCCAAGATCTCCCACAGGCGCTCGGGCGTAGGCGCCTGAATGAAGGACGTGGGTACGCGTAGGGTGGTCGCGCTGCCAAAGAACACGTTTCGGTGCAGGTTTCGGCCCGGTCCACTCGAACCGGTCCATTCGTAGCCGATGAAGGTCGTGAAGCTGCAGGCGGACGTGCGGTCGTACGCATCCTCCGCCGCTTGAATTTCCTCGCCCCACACGTCGGCGAGTGTGCTCGCACACAGCTCGGGGTTCTCGACGCAAAGGTCCGGCGCCCGCGGCAACACGACTGCGCCGATCGTGGGCAGAAAGCCGCCGAAGCCTCCGAAGGCGCCGCCGGACTCGCGGTAGCTCACGCAGGTCTCCGAATCGAACCCTTCGCTCGCCGGATCCGTGCAGAGCGTGGTCGCGTCGAGAAGTTCGGCGTGGTCCGTCACCGCCGCGAAATCGAGGGGACGCTCGAGCCGGTAGCTCCGCGTTGCGTTACCTTCAGTGTCGTAGGGCGGAAGGCCGAGCGCTTCGCCCCGCGCAAAGCGGTACGCGTCGGCCGGACCCGTACGAACGTCGTACGAGGCGGCATCAAAACTGAAGCGCGTATGAACGTGAAGGTCACCGAAGTACGGATTTCTCAAGGGATTTCGATCGGCGCAGGGCTCGCGCTCGGATGGGCGCACCGTAACCCGTGGACCCGTATCCACCTCGCCTCCATCGGCGGCGTCGGCGCCTAGATCGACCGGCGGGTCGGTCGCCATATCGCCCGCGTCTGGCGCAGCCGCGTCGTCGCCACAGGCGACCAGGGCCCAAGCCAGGAGCAAGGCGCGCTTCATGTGAGCCACGCTATCGCGCCCGCATCCCCAATTCAAAGGTCGCGCCTCCAATCGGAGAAAAGACCCCATTTCGCTGAATCGACGCAGACACCCGCGCAACCCAGCGCCGTGATGCATGACGTGATAGGAAGGGCGCCGTGAAGGTTCTTGTCACCGGCGGCGCCGGCTTCATCGGCGCCAATTTTCTGCTGCACTCTGTCCCGGCGCGGAGGAATGCGCAGTTCCTCAACCTCGACGCGCTTACCTACGCAGCCAACCCGAAATCGCTCGCGGCGATCGAAGACGACGCGCGCTACCGCTTTGAGCGCGTGGACATCACGGACGGCGAGGCCGTGCGACAAAGCGTCGACGCCTTCGACCCGGATCTGATCGTGCACTTTGCCGCCGAGAGCCACGTCGATCGCAGCATCCTGGGTCCAAAGCAGTTCGTGCGTACCAACATCGAGGGCACGTTCAACTTGCTGGAAGCCTGCCGAGCCCGGCCCGACCGGCTCTTTCACCACGTGAGCACGGACGAGGTGTACGGGTCGCTCGGTGACGAGGGTTTCTTCACCGAAGACACGGCCTACGATCCTTCGTCGCCCTACTCCGCGTCCAAAGCCGCCAGCGATCACCTCGTCCGGGCCTATCACCGAACGTACGGCATGCCCGTCAAGATCACGAACTGCTCCAACAACTACGGTCCGTTGCAGTTCCCGGAAAAGCTGGTGCCGCTGATGATTCTCAACGCCGTCGAGGGCAAGGCGCTGCCGATCTACGGCACGGGCCTGAACGTTCGCGACTGGCTTTACGTGGAGGACCACTGCCGCGCGATCTGGGCCGTCATCGACAAGGGCGAAGTGGGCGAGACCTACAACGTCGGCGGCCACAACGAAAACACGAACATCGACGTCGTCGATACGCTCTGCGCGCTGGTGGCGGAAGCCCTGGGCAAAGAGAAAGACGCCCTTCTCGACCTGAAGACGTTCGTGCAGGACCGTCCCGGCCACGACCATCGCTACGCGATCGATGCCTCAAAGATCGAGCGCGAATGCCATTGGAAGCCGGCGGAGAGCTTCGAAACGGGCATGAAGAAGACGGTCGCTTGGTACCTCGAGCACAGGGAGTGGGTGCACGACGTACGATCCGGCGATTACAAGCGATGGATCGAAGCCAACTACGGCGCGCGCTGAAGGGAATCCGATGAACAAGCGCAAGGGAATCATCTTGGCCGGCGGCGCCGGCACCCGCCTTCACCCGTTGACCATCGCCGTGAGCAAGCAGCTCATGCCCGTCTACGACAAACCTATGATCTACTACCCGTTGAGCACGCTCATGCTCGCGGACATTCGCGAGGTCTTGATCATCAACACGCCGCATGAGCAAGCGATGTTCAAGAAGCTCCTCGGGGATGGCACCCAGTTCGGCATGCGATTCGAGTACGCGGCCCAGCCGAGCCCCGACGGGCTGGCGCAAGCCTTTCTGATCGGTGCCGAGTTTCTCGACGGCGCGCCTTCGGCCCTCGTCCTCGGCGACAATATCTTCTACGGCCGCGGCTTTTCCGGCCTCCTTCGGAGCGCCGATACGCGCAACGACGGGGCCACGGTCTTTGGCTACTACGTGCGCGACGCGCGTGCCTACGGCGTGGCCGAGTTCGATTCGGAGGGCCGTGTGATTGGCCTGGAAGAAAAGCCCGCGCAGCCGAAGTCGAACTACGCCGTTGCTGGCCTCTATTTCTACGATGGCGATGTTGTGGAACACGCGCGCGCTCTCAAGCCTTCGGCGCGAGGCGAACTGGAGATCACCGACCTCAATCGCCGCTACCTCGACGCCGGAAAGCTCCACCTTGAGAAGCTCGGCCGAGGCATGGCTTGGCTCGACACGGGCAACCCGGAAGCGCTGCACCAGGCCGCGAGCTTTGTGGAAACGGTCCAGGCCCGCCAGGGTCTGCGCGTCTCCTGCCCAGAGGAGATCGCCTTTCGCAAAGGGTGGATCGAAGCCGAGCAACTGCGTGCCCACAGCGAGCCGCTACGCAAGACGGCCTACGGGCAATACCTGCTCGACCTCGCCGACGGCCGCCTGCCGTGAAGGTGGAAGCGCTAGCCATCGAAGACGTGCGGCTGATTTCGCCCCGCGTCTTTGGCGACGCCCGAGGCTTCTTCTTTGAGAGCTTTCACGCTGCACGCTATGCGGACGTCGGCATCGTCGGACCGTTCGTACAGGACAACGTCTCGCGCTCCGAACGCGGCGTGCTTCGTGGTCTGCACCTCCAACACCCGAAGGGCCAAGGGAAGCTCGTGCAGGTGCTCGAAGGCGCGGTGTACGACGTCGCCGTCGACGTGCGAACGAGCTCTCCCACCTTTGGAAAGTGGGTCGGAGCCCGGCTGGACGCCGAGACGCACCAGCAGCTCTGGGTTCCTCCGGGCTTCGCCCACGGGTTCCTCGTGCTCTCGGACTTCGCTCTCTTCGCCTACAAGTGCACGGACGTCTACGCCCCGGAACACGAGCTCTCTGTGCGTTGGAACGACCCGGCCATCGGCATCGAATGGCCGACGGACACCGCCCCCAAACTGAGCGAAAAGGACCGCGCCGCGCCGACCTTAGCAGCCGCCAAGGCCCGCCTTCCTCGCTGACGTCGAACCTCGCCCAATGTGCGATATCGCCCACGCATACGATCGCATCGTGCATTCGCGTTCCTTGCGACCACGACCAAACGTCCGGCGCTCAAGTTCCGTTGCAGGCCGTAGCGACCGGCCACCTGCCTTCGAAGCCGGGATGAGACGTTCACGAACTCGATGACGGACTCGCGGACACGCGAAGCACCTCTCGAAGATGGTCGCGCGCCGCCTCGAGCTCACGGATGCGCTCTTCCACTTCGGCGAGCTTTCGCGCGGCGTATACGCGGCGCCGTCCCTTGTCCGTCATGGCAACGGATAAGATCTCTCGACACTCCGCCAGCGTAAACCCGAGGGGCTTCAGGCACGCGACCACGGCGAGCCTTTGAACGTTCGCCTCCGCGTAGTCTTTGTAGCTGTTTGCCGGGTTCGGCCGAGTGATCCCAACCAACAAGCCGCTCCGTTCGTAGAAACGAAGCGTGTCGCGCGACAAACCCGTACGTGCGGCGAGTTCGCCGATCCTCATCCGACTCTCCCTTGACCATGAACCATGGTCCACGCTTTAGGCTCCTGTCCCCAGGTGGTCAACGCCCGAAGGAGGAGGACTGATGAGAGAACTCAGAGATTCGATTGCCGTCGTCACCGGCGTTACGCGCGGCATAGGCCGCGCGGTCGCTCTCGGCCTCGCAGAACGAGGCGTGCGGCTCCGCGTGATTGGACGAAACCAGAAGGCCTTTGACGCGCTCGCGAAGGAGGTCCGCGCCTTCGCGCCCAATCATGACCTGCGTTTCTACCGCGCCGATCTCTCGCTCGTATCCGAAACGGAACGCGCCCTACGCGACCTCGAAGCGAACGACGAGCCGGTCGACATGCTTTACCAATCCGCCGGTATGCTCCCCAGTCGGATTGAGCTCACCGCCGAAGGGATCGAGCGGACCCTCGCGGTAAGCTTTCTCACCCGTTTCGTCATTGCGATGAAGCTCGTTCCGGCCATGGCCACTCGAGGTCGCGGATTGTTTCTCAACATGGCCGGCGCCGGCCAACGCGGAACGGTCCTCTTCGACGACCCCAACTTCGCGACCACCCCGTTTAGGCCGATGGCTGTCGTAAAGCAGTTTCAGCAAGCCAACGATGCCCTGGTGGTTGAGCTTGCCGCTCGATACGCGGCGAGTGGGGTCAGGATGCACTGCCTCAACCCCGGCTTGGTGAATACCGAGATTCACCAGGCGTGGCCGCCCCTACTGCGCGCGCTCATGAATGGCCTATTGCGCCCCTTGATCATGAAGTCCCCGGAGCGCGCGGCGAGGGTCCCCCTGTCGATCGTCGATGGCCAGAGCGAGGTCAACAGCCCGCTCATCGGCTCGAGTGGAAAGTCGATCGCCACCGGCCGACGACTCGAAGACCCGTCCTATCGGCGGCGGGTGCTCGCCATGGCGGACGACCTCGTCGCGCGCACCCGCTCGCTTGCGTAGCGCTCGCCGCCGGCGTTGACTTTCCAGCACGGCGGATATGCCGGCACTCGATCAGTTCCGGGGACGCGCCACGCCGACTTCGCCGGCGGCGTTTCCTTCAAAGACGTTGCCGCTTCCCGTGAGGCCGGTGGTGACGTCGGTTTCGCCGTTGACGAGCTGCCGGCCGTCGATGACGCACACGCCGAAGCCCGCGCTGTCCGCGAAGCGCACGTTCGTCACGGCGACGTCGGTGTCGTTGGCACCTGCAAAGGAGAGGTTCGCATCGTCTTCGCGACACGCGCCGTCCGGCGCTTGACCGCCGAAGCGAAACTCGGCGTTGTTGATCACACTGGTCGATTGAATCTGTGGGCCCAGCTGAAGGCCGTTCCAATCGCCCGGCTCGGGCGCGTCCGCGCCGGACGTGAAGATGACCGGCGCTTCCGTCGTTCCGTTCACGAGAAGCGTACCCACGGAGTTTCCAAAGCCCACGACCATAAAGGCGCCCGGTGAAAACCGGTATTCCACCCCGGCTTCGAAGGTCACCACGTGGCCTTCCTCGCCAAAGTTCACGCGCTCCACGACCTGGATGTAGGGAACGCCGCGGGCGCCAAAGGTGATTTCCGCTGCGCGGTTTTGCACGCCGGCCACTTCGATGAGGTCCTCGCCGTTCCCCGTATAGCTGCCGCTCGGAAGGTTGTTCACGGCGTTCGCCGTTCGCAGGTGAAGGGGCCGACCGGTCATTTCGCTCACCGTCAGCTCGCGGCTTGCAGCGCCGAAGGACGACGCATTGATGCCGATGCCTTGCCCGTTTCGCACGACGACGTTCACGAGTTCGATGCCCGTCTCCCCCGCGAAGCGCAGGGCCGAAGACGGCCCGTTGGACAGCGGGTTGCCTGGCCCATCGGCGTCGCCGCCGTCCTCAAAGCGCACGTTTCGCAGCGCGCTATCGCCGAGGAGGGCCGGACCAAAATCGAGGTTTCCGTACGTGCCCGGGTTGGCCGCCGTGCCGCAAAAGAGCACCGGCTCCGCCTCCGTACCGGCCATGATGACCGAACCAACCGCGCCGCCGAAGCCAAACTTGATATGGGCGCCGGGCGCGAGAAGCACGATCGTGCCCGCTTCGAAGCGAAGCGTACCTCCGGTATGCGTAATGCGCCCCGCTGGCACGTTGACAACGCCGGAGAGCGTAAGGTCCGCGGAGACATTCTCGAGCGTCGTACCCACGGCGCTGCGGTCTACGTCAGCGCACGTTTGCGGCGCGGTCACGCCCTCGTCCGCCTCGCCTCCAATATCCGATTCGACGCGGTCGTCAAACACGACCGAATCGTCGTCACCGCAGGCGACGAGCGCGAGGAGAATAAGAGAGATGCGGTTCAAAAAAGCCCTAGATTGCATGTGCGTCGTACTCCAATGCGCGCAGGCGTAAGTCCGTTATGCACCGGTGACAAGGATGCACGGTGCAACCGTCCCGCCCCATCCCTCGAATCGAGGGATGGGCTCCGCTGGCGCGAGAACGCCACGCCACGGTCTGGACCGACCATGGACCGGTTCGAGGCGTTAACGCGTTCCGTCTCTAAAGAAGGCCTGCCAGAGAGCCGCTTCGAGCCCGTCTCGAGCGACCCCAACTTTGGCCAGAACGCGCGCGACGTGTTGGCGGGCCGTGTGGTAGCGGATGCTCAGCCGCGCGGCGATCTCCTTGTCCGAAAAGCGCTGAACGATGAGATTTGCCACCTCACCTTCCCTCGACGTCAGCGAAAAATGGCGTCGTAGGGCCTCTGCAGGCGGAACCGACTGGGTACGCTCAACCTGAACGAGCGTGGCTAGTTTCGGAAGGCCTTCGATGAGACGCGCGCTCAGCCGGTAGTCGATTCCGCGCGCGCCAAGGCTGACCACATAGCTTGTGCCATGACGCGCAGGTTCACGCCTTTGGACGGCGGCCGTGAGAAGCGAACGCCCCAGCGTCTGACATGCCTCGAGTAGCTCTTGCTGAACGGGCGGCGCAAGCGCCGAAAGCGCGCGGTTCACCACGAAGTCCGCTTCGGATACAAAGGCTGTGGCCACGGGTAACGCATCGAACGCGGGGATCAGTTCCCGCCAGTTGGACTGGGCGCGGCGCAACGCGAGGGCCTCGCGGTATGCCGGAAGCAGGAGCTCGAGGGCCGCATGCGCTTCGGACCCCAGTTCGGGAACGCTAGAACCGTCGTAGCCGAAGATCAGAAGAGCTTCGCCGCGAGTCTGCGGTACGGACAGCGCAAGCTGCCGCTCAATCCCAACCCGGTCAAAGACCTCGGCCTGCAAGCGCATGGAGCGGCGGTTGGCTTCGTCGAACAGCGGTTCGTCGTGAATGGCAGCGGGCCCTGCAGCAAACGTCAGCTGGTGAAGGGTCGTCGAATAGCGCTCCGAGAAGATGCTGTGCCCGGCGTCCGCAAAACCCACAAAGTCGTCTTCGATGCCACGCTCGAAGGCCGAATCCAGCTGGGGCGCGTAGACTTCGATGGCCCCGACCGAATCCCCGCCGGTAACGGCGGGCGCATCGTTCGGGCCGACGTAGTACGCGAGTTCCGTTCGCATGACGGGTGCGAGCCTGCGGCCAATCGCGGCGACCCAGTCCGCGGTTGCCTCGAAGCGGTCGAAGGAGAGAATCTCGCGCTGAACCTCGAGGAGCGTCGAAAGCATGGACCGGGGCAGCATCGCTGCACTATAGCGTGACTGCCCAGCATCTCTGCGATGTGCAGACCAGCGCACCACGGTTCTTCAGCATCCTGCTAGGCTCGCGCGCATGCGGGTGCTGCTTCTTGGCGCGACGGGCATGCTCGGTCGCGCCTTTCACTCACTTCTCTCGGCTGCGGGCGCGCAGGTCGACACGCCCAGCGAGCGTGACTTTGACCTTCGACACCCGCCAGCGATCGCCAAGGGCGTCGATCTGGTCATCTGCTGCGCGGCCTACACCGACGTGGATGGCGCCGAAGAAAACGAAGAGCTCGCCACGGCGGTGAACGGCGCCGGCGTCGGAGAGCTCGCCAAACGTTCGCTCGACGCGCTTGTCCCCCTCATCAACTTTGGCACCGACTACGTGTTCTCCGGCGACGCATCTTCCCCCTATTCGCGCGACGCCGAGCACGTGCCGCTCAACGCATACGGCCGAAGTAAAGCCGCCGGCGAGGTCGCGCTTGCGGCGTCCGGCGCCGAGTATCTGCAGGTGCGAACGAGCTGGCTCTACGCGCCGTGGGGCAACAACTTCCTGCGGACAATGGCGCGCCTCACGGCGGAACGCGACTCGCTTCAGGTGGTTGACGATCAGCGGGGTCGGCCGACCAGCGCCGAGCACCTCGCCCGCACCACCCTTGCTCTCTTTCGCAAAGGTGCGCGCGGCATTCATCACGCGACGGACGGCGGAGAGTGCACCTGGTTCGACTTCGCGTGCTTCATTCGCGACGAGCTCGGCCACGCGTGCACCATTGAACCCTGCACCTCGGACGCCTTTCCACGACCGGCGAAGCGCCCAAGCTACAGCGTGCTGGACATCGCGGAAACGGAGCGCCTCATCGGTCCGCTACGCCCCTGGCAAGAATCCGCAGCGACGGTTTTGCGCCGCCTTCCTCCGGAAACGATCGATCGTTCTACGTAAAAGGGGCATGGGTTTGCGTATCTTGGTGACGGGCGGCGCGGGCTTTATCGGCTCGCACCTCGCGGACCGCCTCGTGAGGGCCGGCGATGAAGTGCACGTACTCGACGATCTCTCCACGGGGCATGCGAACCAGCTTCCGCCGGAAGCCGAGCTTCATCAGGTTCGGCTGCAGGACAAGGACCACGTCGCAGCCTGCGTCGCCGACGTGAGGCCCGAGCTCGTCTACCACCTCGCCGCCCAGCCGTCGGTGTTGCGAAGTGCCCGCGCACCGGAAGACGATGCGCGGGCCAATATTCTCGGTTCGCTCCATCTCCTGGAAAGCGTGCGCAAGCGCGACGTACGCATGGTCTTCGCCAGCACCGGCGGCGCCATCTACGGCGAAGTGGCCGAAGGCCGGCGCGCCAAGCTCGACGACCGACTCCAGCCCCTTAGCCCGTACGGCATCGCCAAGGCCGCGTGCGAGCGCTACCTGCACCACTACGGCCGCGAGTACGGCCTCCACTTCAGCATCCTTCGCCTCGCGAACATCTACGGCCCGCGTCAGGATCCGGCGGGCGAAGCCGGCGTGGTCGCCATCTTTAAACGAGCTCTCGACGCCGGCGAGGCGCTGCGAATACACGCGCGACGAACGCCCGGCGACGGTGGATGCATCCGCGACTACGTGCACGTCGATGATGCCGTCGAAGCGTTCTTTGGTCTTCGCGAAAGGGGCCCCGCCCTCTGCCAGCTCGGAAGCGGTGTGGGCACATCGACGCGTGAACTTGCAGAGCATCTTCGGGCGCTGCTTGGTGAGACGGAGCACCCGATCACGGAGGCGCCTCGACGCCTCGGTGACCTCGGGCGCGTCGTGCTCGAACCCGACCTTCCCGTCCGTGTTTCACTCACCGAAGGCTTACGGCAAACGTTCGGCGCGACGGCGTAGCGTCATATTGGGTCCGCGCGGAGCCCGAGGAGCTTCGCGCGCGCATCCGCGACCAGAAAGAGCGAGCCGGAGACAACCACGCGGCCGCCGGCGCCGGCCTTGGCTTCCGCCAGCCGCAGCCCATCGCGTACGCTGCGGGCCACTCGACCAGGGAAACGCCTGGCGAGCGCGCGAAGGTCCGCCGCGCGCGGCACCTTCGGCAGCGCATAGACGCGTTCATCGGCGTGGCTGTCCAGGGGGCGAAGCAGACCCTCGTGGTCCTTATCGCCGAGGGCGCCGAAGAGCAGGACGGTGCGTTTCGGCGACAGCTGCGCAAGGTGCTTGCCCAACGCCTCGGCGGCGCTGGGATTGTGCGCCCCGTCGAAGATCCACTCGACACCGCGTACGCGGCGCCGCTCGAGCCGGCCCGCCCATCGCGCGAGCCGCAGCCCGGTCTTGATGGCGTGGTTCGGAATGTCGA
>JBCCRV010000141.1:0-12849 GCA_039201085.1 Myxococcota bacterium
AAGACGGCGGCGCTCGAATGGCCCGACGTCGGCTGCCGCGCGATCGACTTTGACGCCGCTGCCTTTGAAGCGACGACGGCCGCGGAGCGCTTGGTGAACGAGCTGCTCGGCGGCGGCCTGGAAGTGGAGGTCGCGCTTCGCCCTGACGGCCGGCGTCAAACCGTCGCCGTGCGTGAAGAAGCCGCGGCACCGGCGGTACCTCCCATCGGCGCCGGTGACGTTGTGGTCGCTAGCGGCGGCGCCCGCGGCGTAACGGCGAGCTCGCTCATCGCCCTGGCGGCCACCACGCAGTGCCGCCTAGTGCTTCTCGGGCGCACGCCCCTCGAAGCCGAAGACCCGGCCTTCGCGGCGGCGGCGGACGATGCGTCGCTCAAGCGTCTGCTCCTCGAACAAGCGCGCTCCCGCGGCGAAGCCGTGAAGCCTGCCGAGGTCGGCCGTCGCGCGCGCCGCATTCAGGCGGGCCGCGAGATTCGCGCCGCCTTGGAAGCGGTGAGCGCGGCCGGCGGTGAAGCGCGCTACGAAGCCGTCGACGTCTCCGACGCCGCCGCCCTTTCGGCCACCCTCGATGCCGTGCGCAGCAGCTGGGGACCGATCGCCGCCATCGTGCACGGCGCCGGCGTGCTCGCCGACAAGTTCCTGGCCGACAAGAGCGACGACGACTTCGCCCGCGTGTTCGACACGAAGGTGCTCGGCCTCGACGCGCTCCTTCGCGCGGCGGCGAGCGATCCGCTCAAGGTGCTCTGCTGCTTCTCGTCCGTCGCGGGCCGCGCCGGCAACGCGGGTCAGAGCGACTACGCGATGGCGAACGAGGTGCTCAACAAGGTGTGCGCTGCCGAACGCGCGCGCCGGGGGCCAAACTTCGTCGCCAAGCCGATCGGCTGGGGTCCGTGGGAAGGCGGCATGGTGACGCCCGCCCTGAAGGCCCATTTCGAATCGATGGGCGTGCCGCTGATTCCGATCGAAGGCGGCGCGAAGGCCTTCGTTCAGGAGCTGATGACGCCCGCCCGGGGTTTCGACGGAATCGAGACGGTGGCCGGTGCGAGCCCTGACGCTTGGCGCGGCGGCGCCCTCGCCGCCGACGAGGCGACCTTCACGGCCTTCGTGGACGCGGAACGCTTTGCCTTTTTGGACGGCCACCGCGTGCAGGGCAAGGTCGTCGTGCCCGTGGTGCTCGTGCTCGAGTGGTTTGCGCAGGCTGCCCAGGCCTTCGCGAGCCACTTCCTCACGCCGCCGATGCGTTTCGTTCGCTGCGAAGATGTGAAGGTGCTTAAGGGCCTCGTGCTGGAGAACTTCGAATCGTCGACACACCGCTTTGTCATCACGGCCAAGAAGGTGAGCAACGGTGACGGCGCTACGCTCGGCCTCGAGCTGCGCAACGCGGATGGTCATCCGTGCTACCGCGCCAGCGCGTTCCTCGCCGAGGAAAGCCCCACGGCCTTTGAAGCGCCCGTCCTTGAACTACCGACCCTCGACCTGCCGAGCTTCGAAGGCCGCATCTACGGCGACGTGCTCTTTCACGGCGACCAGTTCCAGGTGATTCGTGGCGGCGCGCGCGTCGGCAACGAAGGCGCCGAAGCCCAGATGATCGGCGCCCGAACGATGGGCTGGTCCGGTAGCGGCTGGCAGAGCGATCCGGCGCTCCTCGACGGCGGCCTCCAGCTCGCGCTGCTCTGGAGCGCGAAGCGGCTCGGCGGCCACGCGCTACCGACCAGCGTCGATGCGTTCACGCTCCACCGACGCGGCCTACCCCAAGGTGGCGCGCGCGTTCAGCTCGTCGCGCGCGAAGCCGACGGGGACCGGGGCGTTTGCGACGTCACCTTCTCGGACGAAAGCGGACCGATCGCCGAATTACGCGGCGTGACGACCCATGTGCTTCCCGGCTCGCGTAGCTGAGATGACCTCGGAAAAAGAGAGCGCCTTCGAACCGATCGCGATTGTGGGTCGTGCGTGCCGCGTGCCTGGCGCCAACTCGCCGGAGGCCCTCTGGGACCTGGTGCTTCACCGGAAAGTGGCGCTCAAAGACGCGCCTGCCGGCCGCTGGCGTGCGCCCGTTGAGGACGTGTCCGGCGACGGCCCGGACCGGAGCTACAGCCTGCGCGGCGGCTATGTCGACGACGTCCCGAGCTTTGCGCGCGACGACTGCTACGGCGCAGCGGACGACGCGATCTTTTCGCTCTCGGAAGGGGTGGTTCGCGAAGCGCTCTGCGACACCGTGAAGAACGGTGGCGCCATCGACGGCGCGCGCACGGGACTCGTCATGGGCAACCTGGGCTTTCCCAGCGAAGGCCATAGCCGCTTCGCCGAAAGCCAGTGGATGGGTCCGCACGCCGACGCGCTGAACCTTCAGGCGTCGCCCCTCGAGCGCTTTCAGTCGGGCCTGCCGGCTCATCGCATCGCATCGCGCCTCGGCATGGGCGCGGGCGCATACTGCCTCGACGCCGCCTGCGCGTCCTCCCTCTACGCCATCGAACTCGCTTGCCGCGCCCTGCACGATCGGCGCGCCGACGTGATGGTTGCGGGCGCCGTCAACCGCGCCGACGATCTCTTCATTCACGTGGGCTTCTGCGCGCTCGGCGCCCTGAGCAAGACGGGCCAGAGCCGTCCCTTTCACGCGGAGGCGGACGGCCTTGTCCCCGGCGAAGGTGCGGCCTTCGTCACCTTGATGCGCCTCGACGACGCCGTGGACGCAGGCCGCGAAGTGTACGGGGTGATTCGCGGCGTGGGCCTCGCGAACGACGGCCGTGGCCGCGGCTTTCTCGCGCCCTCGTCCGAAGGCCAGACCCGTTCGATGAAGCTCGCCCTTGCGATGGCGGGCATGTCGCCCGACGACATCGCCTACGTCGAATGCCACGCGACGGGTACGCGCGTGGGCGATGCGACGGAGCTGGCGTCCCTGGCCGAAGCCTACGGAAAACGCGCGTCTGGACTTCCCGTCGGTTCGCTCAAGGGCAACCTGGGTCACCTCATCACGGCGGCGGGCGCCGCGGGCCTGATCAAGGTGCTCGAAGGCCTACGCCATCAAACGCTTCCGCCGAGCCCACACGTTGGGGCCGTGAACGTCGCCCTTGCCGAGCAAGGCTGCCGACTCGTCGCGAAAGCAGAAGGCTGGTCCGGTCCGCGCCGCGCCGCCGTCAGCGCCTTCGGCTTCGGCGGCAACGACGCCCACCTCATCGTGGAAACGCTCGAGGAAACACGCGAAGGAACGCAGGGGGGAACGCGGGAAAAAACGAAAGCGCATGCGCCCGTCCCGAGCGAACCCATCACTCTGGCCGTCGTCGGTCTCGGCGCGCGCGTCGCGAGCGGCGCCGGCGCCGGCGATTTGATCGCAGGTAGGGGAGACGAAGACGCGATCACGCTGCCCTTGCGGGGCCTGCGCTTTCCGCCAAACGATCTGAAGGCCACGCTGCCGCAGCAGACGCGCTTGCTCGCCGCCGCCTTCGAAGCGCTCGACGGACTGACCTTGCCGAGCGAGCGAACGGGCGCGTTCGTGGCGATGGGCTGCGACGTCGACGTGGCCCGCTACGGCGCGCGCTGGCGCGCCCCCGGCTGGTCCCGCGCGCTCGGCGCGGACGTGCCCGCCGATGGCTTCGTTCCAACGCTCACGAGCGCCGGCGTGCTCGGCACGATGCCCAATATTCCGGCCAACCGCCTTT
The DNA here is from genome assembly GCA_039201085.1 of Myxococcota bacterium. Lineage (GTDB taxonomy): Bacteria > Myxococcota_A > Polyangia > Polyangiales > Houyiibacteriaceae > JBCCRV01. The sequence continues at coordinate 3,654 of JBCCRV010000141.1, forward strand.
CGAGCCAGTTCGATCTGCGCGGCCCGGCCTACACGATTTCTGCCGAAGAAGACGGCGGCCTCTGGTGCCTGTCGATCGCGGCGGGTGCGCTCCGCCGCGGCGAACTCGATGCCGCCCTGGTCGGCGCCGTCGACGCCGCCGGCGATGCGATCACCGCGAGCGCCCTTCGCGCCCTGCGCGGAAGCGACGACGGCGCCGCCGACGGAGCCGTGGTGCTCGTCTTGATGCGCCCGGACGATGCGCCGGCGGAGCGAGTGCTGGCCCACATCGAAGTGGAAATGGACGGCGCGGGTGCGTCCGGCGGCGCATCCGTTAGCCCGGACGAGCGCATGACCCACCGCGCACCCTTTCCGCGCGCACATGCCGCTGCGTCGCTGATTGACGTGGCGCACGCCGTGGCCCTCGCTGCCGAGAAGGGCGAAGTCCTTACGTGCCGCTCCGAACTCGACCCCGACGAAGGCGCGTGCCCCCTCGTGGTGCGCGTGAGACCGGCGGGCTCGTCCCGACCCCTTTCGAACGTCGCGTTTCCCGCGCCTCAGCTGACGCTACCGGCGCAGCTTCCTGCTGTTCCCGCTCCGCCCTCCGTTGGAACGACGGCCGCAGCCTCGCGCGCGCCAACGCGCGCCAACGCGACCTCAACCGGCGCGTCCATGTCCTCCGCGTCGCCGGTGCACGCCCCCCTTTCCGATCCACGAGTCCCTTCCGCCATGCAATCGATGCCTCGCCCTCCGCACGTCGCTCCCAAGCTGCCTCATCTCGTGGCGGCCCAAGAGCCGCCCGGCGCTGAAGCCGTCACGTCGCCCCAAACACCGAACGCTGCACCAGCTGCCGTGGCCGTAGCGGCTCCCGCGCCGGCGCCATCCGCTGCTTCGCCCGTGACCGCTGTGCCCGTGAGAGCTGTGCCCGTGAGCACTGTACCCACGAGCACTGTACCCACGAGCACTGTGCCCGTCGCCGCTGCTCCCGCGGCGCCTACCGCAGTTCCCGCGGTGCCTGCTGCCGTTCCCGTCGCCGCACCACTGTCCGCGCCTGCGTTCACTCAGCCCGCCGCGTTGTCAGCCGCTGGTTCTTCCGTACCTGCGTCTTCCGCGACTGCGCTGGCGTCCAGCGGCTACGCCGAAGCCGTCGCCGACTACGGCCGCCGCCTCGCGAAGGCCCACCAAGAGTTCATCGCTTCGCAGCAAGCACTCCACGCCGAGTTCCTTGCCCTCCGCCAACACGGAAGCATGCTCCTCCTCGGCGTCGCGGGCGCCCAGCCAGCCGCCGTCACCCATCCGCTTCAGCCCACCGCGCCAGCGGCGCCGCTCCTCACGCGCAGCGGTCCAGCCCGGCCAACCGCACACGGCACCCCAACGGCACCCCGCCAACCGCCCACCGCGCCCCGCCAACCGCCAACCCCCAACGGCACACTGCCAACCGCCAACGGCACACTGCCAACCGGCAACGGCACACTCCCCATCGCCAACGGCACACTGCCCACCGCCAACGGCATCGCGCCCAGCGCCCAGCCTTCCGCGCCCAGCACCCCGCATCGAGCGCCCAGCGCCCAGCGCCCAGCGCCCAGCGCCCAGCGCCCAGCGCCCAGCGCCCAGCGCCCAGCGCCCAGCGCCCAGCGCTCCGCGCCCAGCGCCCAGCGTCTTGCGCCCAGCACCCAACACCCCGTCCCCCACGCCCCAACACCCAGCGAGCCCACCACCCTGAGCCGCGATCCCGTCGGTCGAACCTGGAGCCGCGAAGAACTGCGCGTGCACGCGAGCGGCGCGATCTCCACGATCTTCGACCCGACCTTCGCGCCCCAAGACAAGCATGCTGTGCAGGTCCGCATGCCCGAGCCGCCGCTACTCCTGGCGGACCGCGTCGTGGGCATTGAAGCCGAGCCAAACGCGCTCACCAACGGCAAGAAGAATACGGGCACCGTGTGGACCGAAACGGACGTGCGGCCCAACGCCTGGTACCTGCACCGCGGCCATATGCCCGCCGGTGTAATGATCGAATCCGGTCAGGCCGACCTCTTCTTGATCAGCTACCTCGGCGTCGACCTGCTCAACCAGGGTGAGCGCGCCTATCGCTTGCTCGGCTGCGAGCTCACGTACCACGGCGCCCTGCCCAAGGTGGGCGAAACGCTTCGCTACGAAATCGACGTCGACGGCCACGCCAACCAAGGCGACGTGCGCCTCTTCTTCTTTCACTACGATTGCGAAGTTCGCGGTCCGACCGGGAACCGCCCGGCGCTCAGCGTTCGCGGCGGTCAGGCCGGGTTTTTCACGGAGCAAGAGCTCGCCGAATCGGCCGGCGTTCTTTGGACGCCCGAAGAGCAGACCATCGTGGAGCAGCCACGGCTCGATCCGCCCGCTGTCGTCTGCACGAAAACCTCCTTCTCGAAGGACGAGCTCGAGGCCTTCAGCCGCGGCGACGTTCCCGGCTGCTTCGGTCCCGGATTCGAATACGCGGCGCCGCATAACCGCACGCCGCGCATCGCGGGCGACCGTATGCACTTCTTCGATCGTGTCGACGAGTGCACGCCCGCGGGCGGCCCTTGGGGCCGCGGCTACCTGCGCGCAACGCTCGATATCTCAACCGACGATTGGTTCTTCGAAGGCCACTTCAAGAACGACCCCTGCATGCCCGGCACGCTGATGTTCGAAGGCTGCCTGCAGGCGATGGCGACCTACCTGACGAGCCTCGGCTACACCCTCGACAAGGACGGCTGGCGCTTCGAGCCGATTCCCGAAGAGAAGTACGCGCTCCGCTGCCGCGGCCAGGTGCTTCCGAACGCCAAAGTGCTGACCTACGAGATCTTCGTCGAAGAGGTCGTGGCGGGTCCGATCCCGATGCTCTACGCGGACCTGCTTTGCACCGTGGATGGCCTCAAGGCTTTTCACGCGCGCCGCATGGGCCTGCGCCTGGTGCCCGATTGGCCCCTCGAAGAGTGGCGCGACGCGCCCCCGAGCGCCGATGCGCCGTCCTGCGCGCCCCAGCTCACGGAGGATGTGGCGAGCTCGATCGCGCTGCTGCCCTTGGCCGCGCCGCCCTCTGCATCGGCCGTGTGGCCGAACGATCCCAACAAGCGCGACTTCGTCTTTGACTACGCGTCCCTTCTCGCCTGCGCGTGGGGCAAACCCAGCGACGCCTTCGGTCCGATGTACGGCGTCTTCGACTCGACCCGTCGCGTCGCCCGCCTTCCGGGGCCGCCCTACCACTTCATGTCGCGTGTCACGCGCATCGACGGCGAACTCGGCGCCTGCAAGCCCGGCGCGGAAATCGAAATCGAGTACGACGTGCCGGAGGATGTCTGGTACTTCGCGCACGGTCCGAACGCGCCCGGTGTGAAGCTGGCCATGCCCTTCTGCGTGCTGCTCGAAGCGGCCCTTCAGCCCTGCGGTTGGCTGGCCAGCTTTGTCGGCAGCGCGCTGACCGTCGATAAGGACCTCTCGTTCCGCAACCTCGACGGGAAGGGCACGGTCCTCGCGGAGGTCTTTCCCGATTCGGGCGTCTTTCGCACTGTAGTGAAGATCACAAACGTCAGCGCCACGGCGGGCATGATCATCGAGTCCTTCACGGTGCGCTGCTACGTCGACCATCCCGACGGCACCAGCACGCCCGCCTACGAGCTCGATACGGTCTTTGGCTTCTTTCCCGGTGAAGCGCTCGAAAACCAGGTAGGCCTTCCCACCTCGGACGCGCAGCGCGCCCAGCTCGAAGGTCCGAGCGAAACCGCGCCCATCGATCTTCGCACGCGTCCGGTCCGCTTCTGCGAGGGCCCGCTTCGCCTGGCGGACCCGATGCTGCTCATGCTTGACCGCATCACGGCCCTCGAGCCGAAGGGCGGAAGCGAAGGTCTCGGTTTTCTTCGCGGCGAAAAGGACGTCGACCCAAACGAGTGGTTCTTCAAGGCCCACTTCTTTCAGGACCCGGTGCAGCCGGGAAGCCTGGGCATTGAAGCGTTCCTTCAGCTCCTTCAAGTGTATGCGATCGCTCAGAACCTGCATGAAGGCATGGAGCGCCCGCGCTTTGAGGCGATTGCGTGCGATCACGAGCACTCGTGGAAGTATCGCGGGCAGGTGGTGCCGAAGAACGAGGTCATCGGTTCGACGATGGAGATCCTCGAGGTGCTGCGCGACGACGCCGGCGTTCGGGTCACGGGCTGCGCGAGCCTGTGGGTCGACGGCAAGCGCATCTACGAAGCGCCGGCGATCGCGATCCGAGTGATCGACGACGCGCGAGGAGGAGACGGCCGCCCAAAAGCACGTAGCCTGTCGGAGACGGCAGGCTTCGGACGCGGGACGCGGGACGCGGGACGCGGGACGCGGGACGCCGGACGCCGGACGCCGGACGCGGAGAGCGGGACGCGGGACGCGGGACGCACGACGCACGACGCGGAGAGCGCGATGCACGACGCACGACGCACGACGCGCGACGCGGAGAGCGCGATGCAGGTTGTAGGACGCGGGACGCAGGGTGCGGCTGGCGGCGCGCAGGGCGCAGGGCGCAGGGCGCAGGGCGCAGGTCGCGTGGCGCGTGGCGCGGGGCGCGGGGTACAGGACGCGGGGCGCGGGGTGCGGGACGTGGTCAGCGAGGCGCAGTTTGCGCAGCGCGGGGCGCAGGACGCGGTTGGTGGAGAGCGGGTGCTTTTGGAGGAGACGTTCAGCGCCCGGTCCCATCCTTGGGTGTTGGACCATCGGCCGACGTTTACCGTTCCGGCTTTGCCGATGACCGTGCTTGCCGATCTCATGGCGCGGGCCCTTCGGGCGGAAGGAGCCACGCGGTTTGATCTTTCAAACCTTCGCGCGCTGCGCTGGGTGACGGTTCATCCCACGGCGCGCGTTCGCGTGCTTCGACGCGGCGGCGAGCTCGTGCTGCAGCAATGGCGCGATGCGCGTGACCCGCGTCTCTCACGCTTTGAAGACGCGGCGACGGCGGAGGCGCGTGCGCCCGCCGGCCTCGAGGAGCTTGCGCCGCTGGGATCGACCCGTGTCTTCGAGCCCTATGAGCGGCTGTTTCACGGGCCGGCCTTTCAGCTCCTTCGCCGCGCCGAAGAGGGCGCGTCGGGCGCGACGAGCACGCTCGAGGCGCGAATGGGATCGGCGGGCCATGTGCCAAAGGGCGTGCTTCATCCGGCGCTGCTCGATGCGGCGACGCACGCGATCCCGCACGATAGCCTTCACCGCTGGGGCGACTTTCCGAACGACCACGTGGCGTATCCTCATCGGCTCGATCTCGAGTGGCGCCGTGCGCCGGAGGGCGAAGCGGTCCGCTGTGAAACGCGGCTGCAGCGTGTGGAAGAAGGGCCGGGCGGTCCGCTTCCCGTGTTTCGCATCGACCTCTTCGACGGCGCCGGTTGCTTCGCGCGTCTTCGGCTCGTCGAAGTGCTCCTTCCCAAGGGACCGCTCGGCGAAGCGTCGCCGAGTGCGCGCCGCGCGTTCCTAGAATCCCGCCGTTTCGTGCCCGGCCTGGCCCTTAGCGATGTACGCGAAGCGGGCGTCACGCGGGTCTTACCCACGGCCGTTGCCACGAGCGATTGGCTGCCGGGAACGATTGCCAGCGTCTACGGAACGTCGACGCGCCCTTCGCCTGAGCTCGTGGCGATGAAGGATCACGTCGCGAAGCTTGAGGACGTTCATCCTTCGCAGGTGCGCGTCGATGAAGTGGGTAGAACGGCGACGAATCTGCATCGCCCCCTTCGCACTCACGCCCTCACGATCGAAAACGGCGCCGTTTCGAGTCAGCGTAGCGCGTTAAACCTCGAAGCCGTCGAGTCCTTCTGGGAGACCCGCTTTGGCCTGCGCCACTGGCCCGTCGCCGATCTTTACTACGGCCTCTGCCAGCAGTTTGTCGATGATGTGATCGTCACCGATCCCGATGCCTTCGCCACCATTCAAGGCCGGAGCGCGCTCTTTTTGGCCAACCACCAAACGGGCATTGAAAGCCTGCTCTTTGGCATTCTCGCCGGCGCCCTTCAGCAAACGCCCGTGCTCACCCTGGCGAAAGACGCTCACCGGGAGAGTTGGCTGGGCAAGCTCATCGCCGTCGGCTTTGAATACCCGGGCGCCCACGACCCCGGTGTCATCGCCTTCTTTAACCGCGAAGACCCTGCGTCCTTGCCCAACATTATTCAGGGACTCGGCGCGGCGACGGGCGCCAGCGCGCGCGGCCCACGTTCGCTGCTCGTTCACGTAGAGGGAACGCGCCAGCTCTCCGCGCGCCAGCCGATGGCTTCGATGAGCGGCGTCTTCGTCGACCTGGCCATCGCAAGCGACCTTCCAATCGTGCCCGTCGCGTTCGCCGGCGGCCTCCCCGTTGAGCCGCTCGTGACCCGCGCAGAGTTTCCGATCGGAAGGGGCGGCGGCTTCGGTAAGCAGCAGATCACCCTCGGCGCGCCCATCCTGGCCGATTCGCTGCGCTTGATGACGTACAAGGACCGCAACGCCCTCGTGCTTGATGCGCTTCGCGGCCTTCGCTCCGCGAGCGAGACACCGCTTGCAAGCGATGCAAGCTTTCGCGCCGAGCGCCATCCTGGCGCTGTGGCACGGGCGGTCCTTCAGCGCGCCGAATCGCCGTCGGCGGCCACCCGCGCGCTCCTTGGCGAAGCCGTCGCGGTGGACACGCGCGTCGCCGCGTGGCTCAAGCGCCTTGAAGGTTGGTTCAACGCCCGACCTTGAAGGATGGTTCCGCGCGCTGCGTCGTGGGAGCGTTCACGCATTTCCGCCAACGTTACGGTGGTGTGTACGGAGGAGTTCCCTCCCATTGGTCACCCGCCGCGTACACTTCGGGACGGCCCGCTGGACATCGAGTTTCTCGCCTGTGAGGAATGGCGCGCAAAAATCGATTGGCTCGATGAGCCCGGCGTACACGAAGGTTAGTTTGGTGCGGCCCATGTGCAGGCGTACATGCGCAAACACTTGCGCCACCAAGAGGGCGTGCGACCCGGCTCACCCAATCCGCGCGTCAACGTGGATGCCATCGGCGTCGGCTAGTCCGTTATTATCATCTTAAGGTGCACAAGAACGCGGACGTCTACGCGCCTAACGTGAGCAAGCGCGGCGATGCAGAGGAATACCCAAACATCCTGAGCCAGATATGGTTCGCTGCCGGCGACTTCTTTCGACGCGACGACGTCACGTTGCCCCCGCACGAAGAGCTCGAGGCCGACCTGCTTGCGCCCGAATATACCTTCGACGCTTAGGGGCTACGAAGGGCTGGGTCGCTCGCCGGACTTCGCTGTTCGAGGGCGCGTCGACGGAGGGGGGCGGCAACATGATGCCGTTCACGATCCCGGGATTTTGAGCGACGTCGATAGGCATGCTGGGAGTAAGAGTGCTGCTTCTGTCGCACTCATATGGGTGATATTTTGCTCGTAAATATCAATGTAGATCGTTGCTGTTGCAGTTGGCGCATATCGTTGATACGAACGGATCGCGAGTGGCGTAAAGCAAGGGAGAAACCATGAGCGAAGAGAAAATTGACAACACTCGTCGAGCCGTTGGCTCACTTTTCCTAGGGGCCGCGGGCGCGTCGCTAGTCGCCTGCGCGCAACCAGAGGTGGGCGCTCGCAGAGCAGCGTCGAGCCCAATGGACGGCGGCTCACCGGACGCACAAGCGGCGCCGAGCTGCGACCCCAGCTTGGTCGACTACGCGTCATGCATTGGCGTGCTTACGACCAACCCTGCGTCACTGAATAGCGCGAACCTGAAGGCTTACTTTGACACCATCAACCTAACAGTGCCGGGGAACCGGACGCTCGTGTTCGACGAGATCGGGGATTATCTGCTCGACCGTGGGATCCTTATCCCAACGACAATGACACTCCGTGGCCGTGGGGCCCGAGCAAGCATGCTGGTTTGTAGCGGTACTGGCTCAGCTGACTTCTTTGTATCGTTAGAGCCTTCGGCGCGTGTCGTTCTACAAGACCTTGGGTTCTCGGGTGGGACGCCGAACGGGAGCGTCGTCCCATTTGTCATAAAGGTAGCGGGTGAGCCCGCGAGCGGATCAGGATGCAGTATTAGTACGGAGTCCGGTGGGGCCCTGCGACTAGAACACGTCGATATCTTCTACGGACAGGAAGCCGCGTTCTATGGCTACGGCGCGAGCGTTCAAATGCGAAGTGTCCGGGTGAGTGGTCATGAAACGAACCGCCTGAAGCATGGGGTGCTGCTCGAAGGATGCAGCGAGTCACTCCTAGAACACCTTGCTGTCCACTTCGTCGGCCCGTCTGGCGCTGGTGTGAGGCTTAGAGGATGTGGGGTTGCTGGGTCCCTTGGCTCTCTCTACGCTGAGACCCCCAGCGGCCAACCAGCGTTCATTCCAAACGGGCAACGGGCCACGCTCGTTGCAATCCAGCTAGGCAACGTGGGCGGAAATACTGGGGCGTGTTTCGAAGGGGTCCATCAGTCGGATGTCCACGGGCTAACGATTGAGGGCGGAAATCTCGAGATCCTGGATATTTGTAGAGGCATCTGCGTCTACGGACTGCGTATGATCTCCGGCGACGTCATTTTTGATAACTCTCACAGTTGCTATGTCAGCGGCGTGATGGCTATCGCCCCCGGAGACACAGCAGTCACGGTATATCACCGTGGGCAAGGGCGCCGCTCACATGCTGTTGTCTTTCCGGAAGGTGCTGCAGAATCTGGCACACCGGGTTGGTGGTATTTGCGGGTTCCTCAGGTTTGGGAGCATTCGTCGGGCACCTGGAACGCTTTCGTGCGCGTCGACGGAGCAATCGTTTGCGAGAACGGACCCCCACCCCTCCTGCTCAGCCAGGCGATGATGGATCACGGCGACGTGATCTGGAACATCGGCAGTGGGCCGGAGGTGGGTTGGCGCTTCAACAAGCTGTCTGCTGGTAGTTGGATCCCGTTCTGATCGATGACCCAAGGTGAGCAACGACTCCAGCGATCATTCAGCTTTGCCTTGTGCGTCAGGCGAACGGGACGGTGGTAATGCAGGTGGACGAGATGCTTACCGCCGTTTTGCGCAGACTGAGGTCATGCGCCGTCTTGATGGGCTCTATGACGAACCGTCTTCCTATCAACGCAGCTTTTGGAAGAACCCTGGTCTAACGCATGGCGCGGAAGGCGTTGGAGGCGAAAGCAATCACGGACCAGGGCGATTCGCCGTGCCGATCGGCATGGCTCAACCAACGGGTTTCAAGGGCCTGCTCGCAGTGCACGGCTTCGCACAGCTCGTACACGTGGGA